>JAOUJW010000010.1 GCA_029882975.1 Gammaproteobacteria bacterium | reverse complement strand
ACCGGTGTGAGTCTCTGTACAGCCCTTCTCCGCCGCATTAATTAAACCACCCTACCCTCACACAAAATAGTCATCTTCGCTCATAGTAATGAGTCAATTCCTTTTGGCTAGATTTTGTTTTAGCCAGTTTCTACTGCGCTGTTTCCTTTTCTTCGGGTGTATCCACTGAAAAACCGATTCCAAAGGTAATGTTGAATTGTCTTTTTCTAAGATCTGGGAGGGGTTTCGCTGGATGAGCGATTATATATCGTGGATGTCCTCTATTCTGTTATAGAAAAATTGATTTTGCGTCAGGTAAAACTACATCCGTCGTTTCTAGGGTTAAAACAAGTGCCCGGTATCGGTGACATATTGGCGCTTACCATCATGCTGGAAACGGGTGAGATAAACCGGTTTTCAAGCGCCGGTCACTATGCTTCCTATTGCCGCGCAGTAAAAAGCGTAAAGACGAGCAACGGTAAGAAAAAGGGCGAAGGCAACCGGAAAAATGGTAACCGTTACCTCGGATGGGCCTATGTCGAAGCCGCCAATTTTATTGTTCGGTACAATGAAACGGCAAAGCGGTTCTTTCAAAGGAAATTGGCTCAAAAAAATCGGGCAGTCGCGGTAAAAGCTACAGCCAACAAATTGGCCAAGGCTTGTTTTTATATTATGCGCGACCAGGTTAAATTTGATGAGACATTATTGTTTCGATAAATAAGGCTGGGGCAGTGAGCTAGTGCTGGGGTTGATTGAAATCACTGGTCTGATTGGGCCGCTGTCCCACCCTTTTATGAAATAGGTTATTTGATGCGCCTAAGCCGTGAACCACTCTAGGGTTGGTAATCCGTTGCATACGGTAAAACCATTGTTTCTGTGATATTCCTTTTGGAGGCGGCTTGGTACCAACGATTTTTTGGGGCCTTTAGGCCTGGGGTAAAACAGCAATACCGTTTTACCTAGATCCTGATGGGTGACTGGTGCGGATCAATTTCGACACCATCCATAGAGAATCCGGGTGCGTAACAAACACCTGTTTCATTTTCTAGGTCACATTGTGTGGCTATGGGATTTATTGGGACCTTGACACCGGCTGGCTAATGGGCGACCCAACATTATAGTATAGCACTAATGGGCGACCCAACATTATATATAACGCTCAAAGCACGTTGAACCTGCTCCAATAATTTATTCATTCTATTCGATTCCAATAAAACTTTGGTATCGTGTATAGCCACACGAGGCACAAAAAAAGCGAACCTCAAATGAGGCTCGCTTTATGATTGTCAAACTATGGGACAGCAGTGCCTGTTTCGGATTTTTTTTGCAGAACAAGCCTGTCTCAGTAATAAAATCGCCACAGGGCCATGTCTTCCGAATCAAAGGAAAAACCCGGGTCGGAATATCCTCCGACAAATATCCTGTCTACGCCGGATGTTGAATCCAACATAATGCCGGTGGCGTAGTTATTCGTACGGGTATTTCTTCTATCATCATAGTTCCACAATTTCACACCGGTGTGATTGAATGTTGTATCCACACCGCTGTCGGTGAGTCTCCAAATGCCGATGTTTGCACCCAGATCAGCGTCGGTCACCATTCCGGTCACTACAATTTTTCCATCGCCATGGACGGTGATACTGTGCCCTGCCTCATTGGTGCCCGTGGAATCCACAGTAAGATACCCGACCTGATTAAACGTCGTATCCAGACTACCTAAAGAGTTGTAACGCCAGACGATCATATCCGTATTGGGACTGCTTCCGGTGGTCCCGGTCACCAGAATCTTTCCGTCGTTCTGTAAGGTCAAAGCATTATTAGACCATTGGGTCAGCCTCCCGGTCTCGTTCCTGACAACGCCGTTGCCATTAAATGTGTTGTCCGGAGTCCCGTCACTGTTAAAACGCCAAATGGTCATAGCGGTGATTCCATTCAAAACACTATCACCGGCAACAACGATTTTTCCGTCACTTTGAATCTCCATGGCATGTGCCACTGACTCGGGCGTCGCGGTATAACTGACAACGCCGTATCTACCAAATGTAATATCCCATCTGCCGCGAGAATCGAAACGCCAAAGCGTCATGTTATAAATTCCGTCGGCGCTAAGTCCTGACTTACCGGCCACTATAATTTTTCCATCGCTTTGCAGGGCCAGTGCATAGGCGAAATCCGCCAGGTCCGGGGTGATGGGTTGGCTAAGCGCACTAAAGGATGTATCCAGGCTGCCATTTTCATTAAAACGCCAAAGTCCTATCTCGCGGCCGAAATAGCTATACAGTCCTGCAAGTAAAATTTTTCCGTCCGGTTGGATTCTAACAGCGTACGCGGCTTCCTCGCTTTTCCCGAAGCTGGATTCAGTGCTGTTGTATACCACTTTGCCGTCATTGTTGAATGTGGTATCCACAGACCCGTCCAGGTTAAAACGATACATTGCCAGATCCCTTGTGACGGATCCAACCATTAGAACTTTACCGTTGTGCATGACCATATCATGCCCCGTGTCAGTAAAAGTTGGCTTGGGTCTGGGCCAGGTGGACAAGGTCCAGGGGGGCGTTCCAAAACTGACAAAACCGGCAGGATAGTTATATTCATGATCCAAACTGCCGGGAATACCGGGGCTGGCTGTGATTGTGGCAGGAGGAGAAGCGTTTAAATATCGGTCAACAGCGTAAATGGTGTAATAGTAAGGAGTTCCGTTTAACAAATCATTGTACAGCTCACTCACGGGACGAAAATCGGCTCTCAGGGTTTGATCCACCCTATCGTCCGGTCCATTTGCGTAACCAACTGTTGAACTTAACACGTGAATTCTTGTGAAATCGTCGGTCGGATTGGTCCAGTTTAATGTCAGACGTCGGTCGTCTATGTCGATCCGCAAGTCGGTTACCGGTCCGGGCGGTGTCATGTCCACATCTATGGTGGCTATGACTGTGCCGGACCAATTACCGGCAGGGTCCTGGGTTTTCAGGCTAAACGTGTTAATCCCCAGATTGAGAGTTACCTCGGTACTCCAGCGGGTTCCCGAACCGGCCCCCCATTCCACATCATCGATCCACAGTGAATCCCTGAACCCTTTATTACCGCTCATTGTATATTTAAGAGTATTGACATATTCCCGACTGGTTACCACAGGATTATCGGGTGGTACCGTATCCAGTACGATAGTGACTCTACGCGGAGCGGATTCCAGACCCAGGATGTCTTTTGAACTTATATCAAAAATATTGTCGCCATCCAGAAGTGTGATCGCCAATTGCCAGACCATATTCGGGTCTGCAGGGACTTGCTCGACACCGTTGAACCATATGGAGGCCCCGGGATCTTTCGTGCCGGTTAACAAATAGGCAGAATTATTGGTCTCCGGGTTACTGGTTACCGTAGGTGTGGAGGGTACGTTGGTATTCAACACCACGGTCTGAGCGTTACTTGGTGAAACATTACCCGCCGGATCTTGACAATAAATATTGAATATATTGTCGCCCTCCGCCAAATTGGTAGTGTAACTCCAGGTAGTTTCGGCGTTGTTTGCCACCACTTGGCTGTTACCGATCCAAACCGACGTGTCCGCATCCTTAGTACCCGATAGGGTATAGGAAGGTTCACTGGTTAACAGTACACCACTGAAAGTGGGCGCTGACGGCGCGATGGTATCGCGCACAATATTCAGTACCGTCGCCGTTGAGGTGTTTCCTGCCCCATCGACGCTGGTCAAAGAAAAGCGGTTATTGCCTTCCACACTGAGTGTGATATGGGTACTCCAGGTTGCGGCCGAATCTGCCTCGACCAAAACTGAACCATCCATCCAGATTGCCGTCCCCACTTGTTTTTGGCCACTGAGAGGATAATTTTCGCTATTGAACGGGCTGACCACCGTATTGATTGTGGGCGCCCAGGGATCAATCGTATCCAGCACGATCGTGAGTGACACGACCGACGAGGAATTTCCCTGCTCGTCCCTGACCGTAAAGTTAAGTTCATTCACCCCTTCGGTAAATACATAAACATAACTCCAGTCGGTACTGGTGTTGGCCGGCACTCGTAATATGTCGTTTATCCAAAGCGATGTGCCTGTGTCTTTTGTCCCTGCCAATGTTACTTGGGTAAGGTTAGTGGGTGAGCTAACCGGATTCACCGTGGGTGGCTTAGGCCCTAGTGGCGTTACAATCAGGGATACGGTTATATTTTGTACTGAGGATTCATTACCCAATGAGTCTTTAGACGTTATCGCAAACGAGTTGTCGCCTGCGGTCAACGTGTAGTTGAGACTCCAGCCGGTTTCATTGTTAACGGCCACTCTTTCCACGCCATTTACCCAAAGGGAAGATCCCGCTTCCTTGGTGCCGCTTAAAACATAGGCACTGTTTTCGGTAGTCAGGGGACTGTTAACGGCGGGTGTTGCAGGCGGCATTGAATCCAGCACCACGTTTATCCCCAATACAGCCGACTCATTGCCCAGATTGTCTCTGGCGGTCAGGTGCAATGCATTGTTTCCTTCCTGCAGGGACAAGGAAGTGCTCCAGTTGGTACTGTCATTGAGTGCTTGAATTTCAACAGCATTCAGCCAGATGGATGATCCGGCCTCCTTGGTGCCACTTAGGATATAACTTCTGTTGTTGGTGAGTAATGGACTGACAACCACCGGGCTTGCGGGAGGCGTGGAATCCAAAACAACATTCACAGCGATCGCATCGGATTCGTTACCCAGATTATCTTTTGCCACGACATTAAAGCTATTGCCGCCTTCCTGCAGTTGAACGCTTACACTCCATTCGGTTAACTCGTCCAAAGCAACCCTTTCAATTCCATTAATCCAAATGGCGGATCCTGCCTCTTTGGTTCCGGTCAAATTATAAGCACTGTTTGCGGTTAATAAGCCGCTGTTCACAGCAGGAGATGAGGGGGCGGTTGTATCCAACACAATGCGGACTGTAACCGTCTGTGATTCCCTGCCCTCGCTATCCTTTGCGGAGAGGTCAAAGCTATTGTTACCCTCTATCAAAGCCATGTCTGTGATAGACCAGTTGGTTTGCTCATCCAGGGGAACCCTTTCAACCCCGTTTACCCAAATCGAACTGTTTGCCGACTTTTCGCCCGCTAAGGTTTGAGTCTGCACAGAAGTCGGTGAGGTAACCGGGTATACGAGGGGAACTGACGGCGCTTGATTAACGGGTTCTTCACTTTGTGCCGTGGAATCGTCGCCGCTGCCACAACCAACGATTAGTAAACTGCCTAATATTAACGCAACAACCAAAACGTCTTTAATTCCGCACATATCCTATCCCTATTGTTATTCTACCCTTACCTAATGTTTCTATGGTCCGGCCGCTCATCTTATTGAATTAACAGTACGCCCAGGAAACAACACAACTGCGGCACAATCGTACGAACAGCCACTCAGTATACGCGTTGATTTTCGAGGTCACAAGACTCAGCATCAATGGGGGTTATATCATTGGGGACACATCACTAATCGGGGGAACCTCACTCTGCCCCCTTACGGCTGGGGTTACGTTACGGCTGGGGTCGCCCCGCTATCCGGGGCGCCCTTTAATTCCCATTAATAGCGTGAATCATTTACCCCTACAACGCCTCCAAGGTTAAGGATGTAGGATTGGAATCATCCAGGATAAAATTCAATCCTGGTGCTATCGTCAAACTACCACTGCGCGTTGCATTGGTGAAAAACTGAAACCTGTTCCCCGAACTGGGGATAAAACCGTTTGCCAATTCCGCATTGAGAGTACCGGCAAGATCAGCATTCATAGTAACTCTGACACGACCAAAGGAACCCGTACTAGCCAGCTCCACCGTCATACTTCCCGTTGCCGATTGGGTGTAGTTACCGGTGATATTGATTGAGCCGCCCCTATTAGCGCGAAAATCACCATTGTTGATTCCCATATTGGAAATAGCGATAGAACGACTGACATCAGCGACAACCGTTCCATTATTAGTGAAGCTGCTGGGGCTAATGGTCATGGTACCGTTATCGGCTAACAGGGTGCCGTTGTTGACAACTGCCCCACCGGATCGGCCCACTATACCAGCTCCTCGCACGGTCATTCCTGAGCCGATTGTCAGAGTATTGCCATTGATCGACTCTAACACGGCACGCCCGGAATGAGTCATAAGGATTTGCCCGCTTCCATTTATGGTGTTACTGGAGTCCATTTGCAACACGGCCGCTCCAGAACAACAATATGTTTGCTGGATGGTTAGAGTACCGTTGATTGACAGATCAGACCGCAGCATTAATGTTGAACCGTTGCTAATTGTAAGCTCACCTTCAACAAACACTCCGGCCTCCAGAATCCCACCCGCGGTTCTAAGACTGGATCCCGTCGGAATTACCACATTCCTTAATGTAGTCGTACCAATCGTGTATACCGTACCGCCATCTTCATTGACTCTTAAGGCAGTACCCCCGTTATCAATAATCCCGTTTAAATACCCATTACCCGTAATCTGCAATTCCGAACCAAACCCCGTACTGCCATTAATAGACTCTACATAAGCTCGGCCACCGCCGATGATTCGAATTTCGCCATTGCCTCTAACGGTATGACTGCCATCTATAGTCAAACGCGTTGCACCTGAACAACAATAGGTTTGTTGTATCAACAAACGGCCATTAACCGTCAAATCCGATGTCAGTCGCAAACCCTTCTGGTTCAAGACGATTAACTCACCATCCAGTACCACTCCGGAACCCAGTGTTCCGCCTGCAGAACGAACAACACTGTTTGTGGCTATCTCCATATTTTGTAAGGTCGTGGTGCCAATCATATAGACGGTTCCGTCATCCTGATTGATTTTTAAAACACCACCGGCATTGTCTATGGTTCCTGTGAGATAACCATTACCACTTATGTGAAGATCCGGACCAAATGTCATAGCACCGTTTGATGACTCTACATAAGCTCGGCCACCGCCGATGATTCGGATTTCGCCATTGCCTCTAACGGTATGACTGCCATCTATAGTCAAACGCGTTGCACCTGAACAACAATAGGTTTGTTGTATCAACAAACGGCCATTTACCGTCAAATCCGACGTCAGTCGCAAACCGTTCTGGTTCAAGACGATTAACTCACCGTCCAGTACCACTCCGGAACCCAGTGTTCCGCCTGCAGAACGAACAACACTGTTTGTGGCTATCTCCATATTTTGTAAGGTCGTGGTGCCAATCATATAGACCGTTCCGTCATCCTGATTGATTTTTAAAGCGCCGCCTGCATTGTCTATGGTTCCATTGAGATAACCATTGCCACTAATATGAAGATTTGGACCAAACCCCATACTGCCATTAATGGACTCTACATAAGCTCGGCCACCGCCGATGATTCGGATTTCACCATTGCCCCCAATGGTATAACTGCCATCTATTGTCAAACGCGTTGCGCCTGAACAACAGTAGGTTTGTTGTATCAACAAACGGCCATTTACCGTCAAATCCGACGTCAGTCGCAAACCCTTCTGGTTCAAGACGATTAACTCACCGTCCAGTACCACTCCGGAACCCAGTGTACCACCATCCGCCGCTAACCGACTTGCCGCGGACAAGACGAGATTCTGCAGAGTCGTGGTACCCAACATTTGTACGTCGCTGCCATTTTCATTAATTCGCAATATTCCGCCAGCATTGTCAACCACACCGGTTATATATCCATTACCGGTTATATGCAGGTTAGGGCCAATTGCCATCGAAGTTTCTGTTGACTCTAAATAGGTTACACCATGACGTAACAATCGAATTTCGCCGTTTCCACTAACCCTTCTGACGCCATTCAAGCGAACTCGAGCTGTCCCGGAACAACAAGCAGTGTGCTGAACCTGCAAAGACCCATCCACCTGTGCGTTCGTAGTCAGATCTAAAATTCCACTGTTATTGACCAAGTAAGTTGCGTTAGCGTGTAACCGAAAGCCTTGCAGCATCCCAACTCCGTTGACAGTCAGGGTATTGGCTTGCAGTACGTTGGAATATAGGTCCAATGAGTTGACTGTATGATTCCCGCTAATATTAACCGTACCATTAGTAGAAATAAGTACATTATCTCCAACACCCGGCACCCGATTTTCCGACCAGTTAGCCGCCACGTTCCAGTCCCCACCTCCTGGGGTAATCCACTGAATGGTGTAATTACCACTAACCACACGAATATCGGCACTGGCCGTACCAGCAGCGGTAGTCAGCGTTAAGGTGCGTAAGCCGGTTGCGGCTGTTGCACTGACATCCAGGCGAATATCACGCCGATTGTAATCGCCCGTCCCCAGGTCTGTGAGGGTGACTCCTGTCCCGTCGATACTAATGGTGCTGATATCCGCAAGCGCGTGTCCATTAATGGCCAATTGAATACTGCTTCCCGTTCTCACTACAGCAGGATCGATGGAATCGATGCGCGGCGCTTCCAGCACATCAAACGCCAGGCGCGCTTCGCCACCAGACGTTGTCAGCCCCATATCGGTAGAGCCCAGTACCGCACCTGCCCCTATGGTTACGTTGGCGGTCACAGAAGTATCACTGACCGATACAATACTACCGCTAATACCGGGGTTGGCAGAAACGACATTACTTGCCGTTGCCAAACCTTCACCTTCAAATATCACTGGTAAAGTACTGCCACGCAAACCGCTGTTGGGGTTAACGCTGTTTAAAACCGGAACCGGATAGGGAATGCTGGTAATGGTTACGGTCGCCGTTGCGCTATTTACTTGTCCGTCGTTAACCACCAGTTCCAAACTGTAGTCTCCCACTACATCAGCAACAAAGGATGGTGTTACAGCGGTTGGATCTGACAACACGGCAGCACTGCCCGCAGGTGGTATAAACGACCAGGCATAGCTCAGGGCGTCACCATCAGCGTCACTGGACAAGCTGGCGTCCACGGCAACCGTTTGGCCCTGATAGGGATTACTTGGAGCCTGAATAACAGCCACTGGCGCAAAGTTTTCCGGACGGGTAGTAAAAGTTGCAGTGAACTCGGTGGCCATGGCATTGCCCGCAGGATCAACGATGCTGGCAGGTACCGTTATCTGGTATGTGGTATTAAAAGCCAAGGCGCTGTTTGGAACAACCGTCACTATATTATCTGCAAGCGATACTGAGATCGCCAGCGGTGTACCTCCTGTGCTTAACGACACTCCGGCACTGGCATTCGGATCCAGATTTTCACTAAACACAATTTGCACCGAAGTCGTCACGTCTACCCCAGTGGCACCGGCATCAGGGCTGACACTCAATACCTGAGGAGGCGTGCTGTCCTGCAACACTTGCAATGGATTACCGTTGACATCGTTAGCAACCGGATCCGATGCACTACCGGAAGTATTCCTTGCCTGTACAGTTAATACATTGCTTGCATCCAACAGCAAAGGAACTGTGATATTGAACAAACCCGAACCAAGTACTTGAGCACTGGCATCAGCCGCCCCTCCCAACACGGTAACTGTACTGTACGCTGGAGCTGTACCGGAAACCTGAACCTGGGCCTGATTACTGATAGCCGGTACCGGGTTGACGATCGGTGCAGCCGGTATGGCATTAGGCACAGTATTAAAAGAGTTTAATAACACGCCATTTGTGGTGCCCGTTTGTAACGGATTACCGCAAGTATCCCGCACAGTCTGGGTCAGGCGAATATGAATTTGTGAATTCACAGGTAATTCCGGTTCTGCAACATACGTCAACGTTTTGCCTGAATTACTGAAAAACGCAGTACCACTCAAAGGCGTTCCTTCTGTAACCAGTTCTCCACCCGATTCGAGCGCATTGGCGTATAAGCCGTAGGAACTCCCCAATAAATTACCCGGGGTAAACATGAGACTGGAATAATCCAATGCATTGCTGAAATTTAAAACAATGGGACGGTTTACAGATTGATCAGTTGCCCCGTTTGTCGGTTGTACGTCCAGCAATACCAAATCCCCCGTGAGAGAACAATCTTGTGCTGTTGAAAATTCCCATGTAAAAGAATCCGACATCTCCACCCCGGAAGCGCTGCAAATACCTCCCGTTCCCCCCACCAAGGTGACTCGATACCGGGTATTGGCTTTTAGAAAGGCTTGACTCAAGGGCGAGCTTAAACCCAAACGTAAAACAGCGATCGTGGTACCGCCGGCTGGTGGCGATTCAGTCACCAGGTCTGTCGGTATATGTCGAACCGCTTGACCTGTACTATCCAGCTCTTCCAAATAGTACGTTCCGGTAGAAACCAGGTTAGCCGATACTATCTGCAAACCATTGGCCGGATCACCATCAATAGGCACCGTCACCACATTGTTCCAGCTATCTGCCGTCAAACAACTACTGGAAGGACTGAACACAGTAACAACTGAACTGCTCAGCACTACATCGATTTCATTACTTTCAGGGTTTATACCAATCACGGCGGGCGCTTGATCCACCGGCAATGGTTCAAAGTTGGCAGGATACATATTATTAATTTCGCAACTGCTACCATCCGGTCCGGTATCTACACTGAGAGTGATATTTTCACTGGCTATACCCTGGCAAGCGATAATCTCACCTTCCAACTGAGATTGAACCCGGTAGGCCAGAGTGGCCGTCTCACCGTTGCGAATCGTTCCAATACTACGAATGCTGTTGGATTCAGGAACGGGGTTACCTGACTCGTCTACGAGTTGAGCACCGCCGCCGATAAACAATTCCAAACTGGTGTAAAGCGCGGGTCTCTCGGATAAGTTAGTAATCTCAACCAGTAAGTCGTAGATCTGGCCCTGACTGACATCAGGACCACCCACGACACTGGGGTGACGCAATACCACACTGAGTTCAGGTGCGCCCAGCACTTTCACGGTCGTTCCTACGGAACCGCTGATGGGAACGGGTTGAGGCAATCCACCTTCTGTAACAAAACCGGAAAAGCTCACTGAAACATCGTGTACGCCTACCGTATCACCGCGCAAAATAAACTGACCCCGGCCGGTACTGTTGGGACCAATACGTCCAATAACAACCTGGTCTTCGGAACCATCCGTATTCACCTGGGAAACATCATTACCCAAAGCTGCCTTAACGGCTGTTAAACCCGCCGGTAAAGCTAAGCTTGCCTGCATATCCTGCAATACAAAGGAGTCCGAGGTGTTATAAAGCGCCAAAGTAAGTTGAAAGAACTCTTTCAACGTTTTTATACGGCCATCGATAATGATCACACCCGGAACTGCCTGACGTCCTTCGCCCGGATTGACCACAAAGATTTGGCCGCAGGAAGTGGCACATCCGCCCACATTGTTTGAGGCGCTGTATGTGACAATACTACTGGGGCCGCTGCTGCCTCCACCGCCTCCACTGCCTCCGCCACCACCACCACCGGATCCACCGCCTCCTACAGAGTAAAAGGTTTGGGATCCCCCAAAAGCCACCCCTGCTGCCACGGGGACGGCAACGGGTTGGGTAAATGTTACCGGGTGCCCGCCAATCGTTAACACGACGGTAAACAGAGACACATTAAAGTTAGCCGGATCGTCCAGATCAATAATTCCTCTGGCAACCAGATCTGCAATTTCCTCTTCTGATAAAAGACGAGAGAACAAGTCGGCAATAATCAGTTCGGATGGGTCCAGATGAATTACACTGACCGGCTTGGCGTATGCGACAGGCTTAGGTTTATTGGCAAGATCATCGATAGCGGAAGCCAGCAAAATGTTTTGTGTATTTTGCTTCAGGGTGACATTGACGCAGAACTCGGTAGTCAAAGCATCCAGTGTTACAAACACCGGAATGGCCGCCCCTTCAATTCTCACAGTGGTGTTGGCTCGTGAGGTACCACAAACTTCGATAACATCATCTGCGGTAATGCCCGGCAGAGGATCCAAAACCGGCGGTTCCAGTGCGGATGTATTCTTGACGCCAGGTGTACCAACAAACTCAGGTAATTCATTACCTCCCTGGTTCAATACCACGGATACTTCAATCACACCATCGGCCAGGTCGCAGGCATTAACACTGCTAAACGCTACGGCCCCGGCACCATCCGATGCGCCAACCACCAAACTACTGCTAGATAGTCCACCCTGATCCGTTAAAGTCACCACAAAACTGTCGGACGCGCTACTGCTGGAAATAAACTGGACATTGCCGCTAACATTGCTGCAATTGTTCAAGGTAATAACATCGTCAAGCTCGGCACCCACGACAGGATTTGGGAACAAGGCAGGTACCGGCGCAACGGCTTTACCCCACAATGCCACGTTGTATAAGGCTTCGTCGGGGTCATTACTCTCGATTAACAATTGCGCCTCATACACAGTGCCGGCACTGCCTGCCGGTGGTGTAAACTGTATTTGCAAATCGCTGGAGCTTCCCGGTTCGATAGACAAGGGAAGGTTAACGCCTGGTATGGTAGATACGCTATAAACGCTGAGATTGGTGGAAATGCCCGTTACCAGCAGCGGCGCATCGCCCACATTATGTACAGCCAAAGTTCGTTGGACCGTCAACCCTTCTGCTACGCTGCCATAATCCACACGGGGAACACTATCAATATCCGGTGCCTGAATCGCCTCCACCGCCGAGCCTAGCAAATTCACAAGTACACTGGCTGCGTTAGCGGCGTTACTTGTTATAGTGGCTGTTCCTGCATTAGCGCCAGGTACAGTGGGACTGAAAATTACCGTCACATTGGCCTCAACATCCGGAGCCAGTAACGTCGGTAGTGGATTTACAAGTGCAAACGGTGCTCCGCTGCTGTTGATGCTTTGTATGCTTAAATCAGCGAATCCTATGTTACGAATAGTGAATGATGCACTGGTGGAGTTGTTCACCTCAAGTTGACCAAAGTCCACCGGATTCGGAAACACCTCTATCAAAGGCAATAAAAGATCTGAGCCACTGCAGTCCTCGTCAATGCCGTTGTTTGCAATTTCATTTGCTCCAGGATAGACAATCGCGTTGGCATCATCACAATCGCCCTGGTTCTCTGTAAAACCGTCGCCGTCGTTATCCACATCGTTTGGATCCAAATCGGAACCACTGCAATCTTCATCAATGCCATTACCGGCGATATCAATGGCACCGGGATTTATCGCCGCATTACTATCGTTACAATCTCCCTGATTCTCTGTAAAACCATCGCCGTCATCATCCACATCAGCCGGATCGGGGGGATCCATATTGTCACAGTTTTCATCTATTCCGTTACCAGGAATTTCTGTAGCACCCGGATTAATGGCTGCATTGTTGTCATCACAATCCTGGGTAGAGTCATAACCATCACCATCCATATCGATCACTGGATTGGAGGCCGGCTCGACACATCGGGGTTCAGTACATTGCAACACACACGTGCGGGCGTCGTTAATGGTAATGTATCCATCACCATCAGCGTCCCTGGCATCATCCTGTCCGTTTGCCGGTTGGTTGCGTGCCGCGGTGATCAGGTTTATATCATTAATATCTATATCCTGATCCGCATCAACATCGCATGTCTGAGCATAGACTTTCGACCCCCAAACAGTACTTAGCGCAATAAGAAGGAGTAAAAAACCGTATCGAATCCCTGATTTCATAGAATGGTTCCCCGATAATTGTTATTTGAGTTTTACTTGGTACAACACACGAATAATTTCAGCCGAACTGCTTACAGACAAATACAAAGTGAACGCAAAACCATCAAACACGCCAGGCCGCCAACGTCGCTGCCTCAGCGTGTAAATAGTGAAGGCTATCTAACTGCGAATTGGGTATTTCAGATTGGAAAACACAGCGATTATCCCTGCGAGCATCAGTAATGAAGTACCAGGCTCGGGAACGGACGCTGTCACGGTGATGCTCGCCTGACCTACATCCAGGGGTAAAATTGCCGCATCTCGTCCTTTTACGTCCTGACCACCAAGAATAGGATGCGGTAGAAATAGAAGCTCGCTGACACCGGCCGTCAGAGCATCGAATGTTATTGTGCTCAATAGCACACTATCCGATTGAAGAGTTGCCAGTTCGTAATCAAATAGAAACGACAAATCTACCAGTTCCACTTGACCGGCTATGGTTGTATCCGTGTCCTGGAAAAACCCTGTATACAGCTCCGTTCCGAAAACAATGTTGGATACTGATAAGATGGCGTCGTCAAAACCGATAAATAGGTCGAAGGCGGATACAATTTCGTCAGCGGCTGTTAAACCGGACACGATGATGTCCACGTCAAAACTGTCGCCTTGCGCAACAGTGGATTGCGATGTTTGAAAATCGATTAAAATTGCCGAAGATTGTTGTGCTGCAAATAAACTGCAGACCAAAACCAGATTGCGTACAACAGACAGCCCTTTACTTCCTACCCCACTCCCTACCCCATTCCCTACCCCTCTCATACCACTTAACTTGCTCATGGTCTCTCCCGATCCAGTGGAAATTTCTACAGCTGTTGGTTGACTTATCATTTATCAAAAATATTTTAGACCTCTTATTTTTGTTGAAACCTTATATACACATTTTGTACCGATTTTATTTATCCAATTTAACAAGCAGTTACAGCTTTCTCTTAATTTAACTGTAAAGTATATCGGCGTTTTGAAATTCTAAACAGGTTAGTCATTAAGCAATCAGCGTGAATGATACAGCGGATGCAATTATCGATTTCCTAGATAACCCGAAACGAGTTGATGCAGGCGTCCACATGCAACACCATTTGCCTATTCTTTTCTCTGTTTGTCACATAATAAAAAGCGTTATCGTATTCGATTCGTTGTGGCCTATAGAGCAAGCGACTTGCGCCCCGTCTACAATTACTATTTACAATCCTCGGGAGTAGTTTAGCATTTCAGAAATCTCTGTTGCTGTGCAATTACATCTTCTTAAGATTTTAGGACCGCCGCTCACTATGCATCGGTTTCTCTGATCCTTCTTTGATGGATTGTATTGCAGCACTCAATTCATTAGTAATCCGATTTATCACAATCCCACGGCCGCCCCCTTTTGTGTTACCCCTTTTTTTAGTTCACTATACCCCAACCACGTAACACTAAACAGATAATAATTATTGCTGTCCATTTGATCTGAATTAATATTTATTCGAGTGAACTTGTCTATATTAGAATTGGAATAATTAGTTTTTACATGTAGATGGTTGTGGTCAAGCCAACCGTTGGTTTTCAGAAAACTATTCATGTAAGACTGAGTCGGTCAAAGCCAACGAAATGAGTCGCCGTGGTTACTATAACAGTGCATTTCGGCGTTGGCACTGGCGTGTTGCGTATAAGCAACTAATATTTATGCATGGCGAACCTACTCCGATTAGCGAGGAGTATAAATATCAGAGGCGTTCCGGCTATGATTTGTTTAACGGACACTTACTGTTAGCAGCCGGATCTAAAGACAATAATTTTCCTGACAACCTATATTCACAGGCAATTGAACTATCAAAGGGTTTACGTCTCGGAACAAAAGTTAAAGGCACCAGCTTCGAAAGTAGCGGGTAATCCATTTGGTTATGTTGTTGGCGGTAGCCAACACGTGTTCTACCGTGATAACAATAATGGATTGCATGAGTTGTTGTGGCTTTCCGGCCAAGGATGGAGAGACCACACTCTCCCGGCAACTGCGCGAGTAATGAGCGATCCGTTTGGTTATGTTGTCGGTGGTAGTCAGCATGTGTTCTACCGGGATAATAATAATAAATTACATGAAATGCTCTGGCTTTCCGGCCAAGGATGGAAAGATAACATACTTCCAACAAGCGCAAAGGTCGCGGGAAATCCCTTCGGATACATCGCAGGCGAGAGTCAGCGTATCTTCTACCGTGACACCAACGGAGTTATGCACGAGTTGTTTTGGAAACAACATCGTGGTTGGCAAGATCTGCCACTTCCATCAATAGGGGGAAAAGCAGTGAGTAACCCATACGGCTATTTAGTTAATGGCAGTCAACACATTTTCTATAGAGATGACAAAAATCAACTCCGAGAATTAAGATGGAATTAGACTATGTGTCCAGGACTATTATGTTTTGCTGCAAAATAAAGACAGGCGTGCTTGAAGATGTTGACTCATTTACTTAGTGAAATTGATCGCAAAATGATCGCAAAATGATCTATTTCTGACAAATTCGCACATACTACGTCTGCTACAAATTGCATTGTACGATCTACAGTGACGCGGCGAACCTTGTCAGGGCAATGCGCGAAACCGCACAATACTGACCGAAACGAAAACTTAAAACGACTCTACACAAGATTCAAGGTGGAGAATATGGGGCTATGGGCAAAATGTGGCCTCAACGGACCCCACTGTTTTATGCTCCCCGTAATGGCGTTGCGTGAACGGTGAAGATAGGCCCCCAACTTAGGGAGCCGTCTCTGGCCACAAATAGAATTAAGCAGCCATGCTCGGTGTTGTGGATTTAGCTTTTGTTTTATTTGCTTTACTCAGGGCTTTGTCGGCTATGGCAACTCCCTTTAGGTAGGCTGTTACACGTTTTACATTTAGCTTTAATCCGGCCAGTTCCTCAGCAACTTTAGTTTTTTCCAGATTAGTTTTCGCCAGACTCTTTGACACCGTAATCAACTCTTTTTCAATCAGACTGAGTGCTTTACGAGTTTCTACACCGGGCGCTTTTTTCAATTTCGTTGCTGCCGTACGCTTTTTTTTCAATAATGTGTTTTTTTTCTTAGATAAGCGTTTACTGTCTGATAGTAATTTCTGCTTTTCTTTAGATCGAACCGATACAGCAGCAGAGCCACCATCATACATATTCTTTAAGGTTTCAAGGGAAGAATCAATCGATTTTTCCAGTGCTCCGAATTTTACAACCGGTTTTGTTGTCGCTTTTGGCATTATTCGCTCTCCAGTCTAATTAATATTGCTGCTGTTGTTGTGCTTTAGCGCACGCCACATATACTAGAGAAGTATAGGTTATTGTCAAATTTGTTGTTGATTATTGAGCAAATTAATTGTTTCCGGGGCCAAGTAAATGGCGAGTTGTCTTTTTTATGAGACAGTTGGAATCACTTGACTGCTTTGAACTGAAAAGTTAGCACAAACATCGATATTGTATATCGAGCTTTGAACCACTTTTAAGCGGATTTGTGTGGATCTCAGACTGTGAACAACAGCGATATCGCTTTAGCGGCGATGTCATGCGTTGATATCACTCCAGGACAAACCAAACTTCTGTAGATATTTACGCAGTCGGTCTGAATCATTGGATTGAGCGCGTTGTTTTCGTGAAACAGAAAATAGTTTTCGCCCTGCGTCTGCCAATGATTTGGAATTTCTACAAGTTTCGATGACTGTGTGTAATTGCGTTTGGGAGAACAAATCAATGGTTGTATCGTACTGTTCGCCCAGTATCTCGGCCAATAGTGCATGGCGAGTGTTAATGCCTATAGGCTTCCACAGTCTTTGTAATCGCTCTATTTCCTGTTCCGCAACGGCTGTGGTAATACGCCCGCCCGGAGCCAGTGTAGCCATGCGAGTGACGCTGGCGTTTAAATCACGAAAGTTACCGTTCCAATGTGCTTCGGATGATTTAGCAAATTGCAAATACCGGCGCCGCGCTTCTTTATTAAAATTCACCTGAGACGCATTTTGTTGCGCGAATTTTTGCAATTCATAATCCAAATTTGGTTCAATATCTTCTTTTCGCTCACTCAAACCCGGCAAGCTATAAGTCCACAAGTTTACACGGGCCAATAAATCTTCTCTGAAACGGCCATTTTGTACCTCTTTGAGTAAATCCCGGTTTGTACCGACAATTAATTGGAAATCACTGACCACTTCTTTGTCCGCGCCAACGGGTAGAAACCGTTTCTCTTCCAACGCTCTTAGCAACATGGCTTGTTCATCCACCCCCAACTCACCAAGCTCGTCCAGAAACAAAATACCACCGTTTGCCGTTTTCAACAAACCATCCCGCGCCATCACCGCACCGGTAAAAGCCCCTTTTTTGTGACCAAATAACGTTGACATGGCATTTTCACCTCGCAAGGTGGCACAATTCACTTCAACGAACGATCCACTTAACTGATGCCGGTATTGTTTTAACTCATAAATTCGTCGAGCCAGTTGAGATTTACCGGCCCCGGTTGGCCCCATAAGCAAAATCGGCGCACGCGACTGTATGGCCACCTGCTCTATTTGTGCAATCATTTGGTTAAATGCTTTGTTTTTGGTATCGATCCCGGATTTTAAATAGGTTAATCCGGATTGTTGTTCCTGTCTAAATCGCGTTGCCAGTCGGTCGTACTTGGATAAATCCAGATCTATAACGGTAAAGGAACCGGCCACGGAATGTTCGCTGCGTTTGGGAGGAGATGTTTGTAACAGCTTCCCCGGAAAATAGTGTGCTTCAGTCAACAGAAACAAGCAGATTTGTGCCACATGGGAACCGGTAGTGATATGTATATAATAATTTTCCTTGCTGGTGTTAAACGTATAACTCTGAGCAAAATCATGAAGATCACCGTAAACATTTTCAAAGTCCCACGGATCATCCATTGCCACCTGGTGCAACCTTACTTCTGTTTCCGGAGACACCATAGCGATGTCCTGCCGGACTCTTTCCGCCAAGGCGATATAGCGCTCCTGGTATAACAGTTCCAATCGATCCACCAGAAAGTCCTCATGCCGGCATACAGAAACCGTGGGGCGCCAGCGTTCCCAACGCGATGCGCCCTTACCCTGATCCAATGTGGTTCCCAGCAAACCAAAGACGACCGTTTTATGCATGTTGTTCCTTTGTGTAGCTTAATAGATAGATTACTATAAATTATTATAGTTTATACTGATTTTTGTTTCCGCCCAATATTGACAAAATACTATTTTCATACGTAATAACAATTAGTTACACGTTATCAAAAAACTTGGTACGCCCCATGCTATATACCAATTAAGGTCACGGTGAAAAAAACAGTTACTTCATATCTTGAACCGATACTGTTTTTGCTTGTTCCTGACCTTGAATTGAGTGGCGTAGCTAACAGTTACTTCATTTGGGATGACGGGGTTGCGGGTTCGAGTCCCGTCTCTTCCATTCAATGGGAGAGTAGCTCAATAGGTAGAGCACGATACACTGTTAACGATTGTTCCCTCACCACAATCTGTAGGAGTAAAAAAAAATGAAACTGAATACACACCAGACTAAAGGCAAAAAGAACTCTACGTACACCCACGAAGGTGCGCATGCCGAGAACTTAACTCCTGTACAAGAACTGCGCCGTACAGTGATGTCCTGCCTGTTGTGGGAAAATACTTTTTATGAGTCCGGCATGGATATCGCGCAGCGTTTAGAATCACTGGTGGCTAAGAACAAAGCAGAGGATGTGGCTGCTATTGCGGTTCTGGCACGCAATGACTACCGTTTGCGTCATGCACCTTTGTTATTGGCTTGTGCCTTGGCAAAACATGCCCAAGGAAAGGTTGTGGGTGATACCGTATACAATGTCATTCAACGGGCTGACGAGTTAGCGGAAATTCTGGCTGTATATTGGCGTCACGGTCGCCGACCATTATCTGCGCAAATGAAACACGGCTTGGCGCGAGCTTGGCATAAATTTAATGCCTATGCATTAGCAAAATACGACCGTAACGGTACGGTTAAATTGCGTGATTCTTTGTTTTTGTGTCACGCAAAACCAAAAGACAAAGCACAGGAAGCGGTGTGGAAGCAAATGATCGACGGAACGTTAACCAGTGCGGATACCTGGGAGGTGAATTTGTCCGCCGGTAAAGATAAGAAATCCACATTTGAGCGCTTATTGCGTGAGAAAAAGTTGGGTTACATGGCTTTGTTGCGCAACCTACGCAACATGCGTGATGCCGATGTGGATAAGCAGTTGGTATTCAAAGCGCTTGCAGATGGTGCAGAACGATCCAAAGCCCTGCCTTTTCGATTTGTTGCTGCTGCCAATGCGGTTCCTAAGTGGGAACATGCTATTGATAAAGCCATGCAGCTGGCTGTAACCGGAATGCGGCCTTTGCGCGGGAAGACCGTTGTATTGATCGATGTTTCCGGCTCAATGACTTGGAAGCTTTCGCAAAAAAGTGATTTAAACCGTATCGATGCAGCCGGCGCTTTGGCAGCATTGGTGGCCGGAATCGCTGAGGATTACGAAGTTCATACTTTTGATACTCAGGTGTACGAAATGCCGAGTCGTAAAGGTTTGGCATTGCTCGACGCGATCAAACGCAGCGGTGGTGGAGGTACTTACCTGGGTAAGGCGGTTACTCGGATGAATCAATTGCAGTATGACCGCTTGATTGTCATCACGGATGAGCAATCCAGTGATCCGGTTCCTGCTCCAAAAGGTAAAGGTTACATGATCAATGTCGCCAGCTACAAAAATGGTGTCGGTTACGGTCCATGGGTACATATCGATGGATTCAGCGAAGCTGTAATTGGCTTCATGCAAGAGTATGAGACCAACATTTGAGTTAAGGGCAGATAGAGCGCTATCTGCCCTCTACCCAAACGTATATATAGTTGCAGAAACCAGGAAGTGCGGTAAAACCGAAAAACCAGTGTATGCGGGCGGACACAAAAACCATGCGCCCTCCCTCCCCTAAACACCCTATCCAAATATCAGATCGAGTTTTCCCGCTGCTTCTGCAGTGTCTTTTCCTTGAGGACTATCCTGTCCTGTAATACTCGATACACAAAACCAGCACCGGACCGTATATCCAGGTTGGTGCGTTGATCTTCCCAAACCGTATGGGTGACCGGAATTCCAAACACGGTTTCTTGATAGTGACCTTTGGGTTTGCCGTATAGGGCTGCCGTTTCCTGTACCAGGCTGCGATAAAAAGTGGGACTGGTTCGATTCTTACTGTAGACGATATAGATCTTGTACAAAACGCCTTTGAAAAAATAATATTCATAGCGAGTACCGTCCGACACCTTACGCACATAAACATCGGGATTGGTTTCTGCATGATCGGCATAACTGTACTCACTGCCCGGTGTTGCTTTATGCACCTTCAGAGTCTGCTGTAATTGCTCCACATTCATACCCCATGCGGCATCGCCATCACCTGTTGGTAGTGGGGACAAAGGGAGTGATGCAGCAAAAGCACTGTCGACTAACAGGACTACAGCAGCGGCGAATAATAATCTGATCATAATCTCACCAACCTTTCCTTAAGCGGGTACGGACTCAAACAAAACGATAATAACAATAAAACTGACGAATGACGCTCAAAACATGTCGTTCACAAGACACGCCGCACATCGATTTAGACTCTCTCTAAATTCCGCTTTACATTGTTTATCAACAAAATCGATGCATGACATTTTTGACAAAACAATGCTTTAAATCGTTGATCGCCAAAAACATACGTCGCTTAGCGGGAATTCTGCCCCTAAAACCCGTTAATATTTCCGAATATGTGTGTAACTATTGACACAAGGTCTAATGATTAGCTAATTTACAAATGCTGCGGGGGGATTCTTAGGCAAATCAGTTGATAATTCCAGGGCTGTCTGTTTCGGGCAGTTTTTTCAATGGATAAGTCCATAATTGATAGGGGCTCCAGGCAGTGTGTGGTTTTTGTAGTTAATATTGTCGTCACGTAGTTAATATTGTCGTCACTGATATAAAAACTCAGTAATTCATCTTTTATGAATTAAAAACCAATTAAAATCTATAAACAAGATAATAAACCAGTCGGTAAGCGGTAGAAAATAACATGCTTAGGGAAATAAACAGATATCAAGTAAGAGAGCACATAGGCAAAGGCTCCATGGCAGACGTCTATGAAGCTTATGACCCTAAGACCGACCGTTTGCTTGCTATAAAAATACTTCGGGAAGACCGCTCGGACAACTACGAATATTTGGAACGTTTTTTCCGGGAAGCTAAAGCAGTTGGCAGCTTGTCCCATTCCAATATTGTTTCTATATATGATATCGATGAAATGGACAAACGTCCTTTCATTGTTATGGAACGTCTCAAGGGTGTTCCCCTAAGCGACCTCATCAAAGCGGGACGCAAATTCAACTTCACCGAAATCGTCACCATAGGCACGCAGTTGGCCTTGGCTTTGGACTATGCGCATAATAAAGGTATTGTCCACCGTGACATCAAGCCCAGCAACATCATTATTATCTCCAATAGTTTTAAAGTAAAAATCACCGATTTTGGTATCGCCCACTTCGAAGACCCTGAGATCACCATGAAAACCCGCATGGGTGACGTGCTGGGCACCCCACAGTATATGTCTCCGGAACAGATTCAGGGCACTCCTGTGGACGGTCGTGCCGATCTATTCTCCGTCGGTGTCATTTTGTATCAACTCATCACCGGTGAACGCCCCTTCACTGGGGACACGATTCCCACGTTGATGTACAAAATCACCACATTGGACCCCAAACCCATGAATCTGGGACCGGAAGTTCCCAAATCCATGCGCTATGTGGTCACTAAGTTATTATCCAAAGATCCCGCAGACCGCTACCAATCCGGTGTTGAGCTTGCTGAGGCATTGAAGCAAGCCATGCTCAAAAAGAACAAAGAACCTACTGCAAAGAAGAATAAAAACAATACAAGCAATGCCGCTCCCAAACGGCGCTGGATGCTTTCGGCAGCCATGGCTGCTTCATTGCTGGCGGTTACCTTTGGTGCTTTTTCCTTGTTTAACACGGTCACCTACAGTCCACCGGCGACGGGTCGCATTTACGGCATGGTGCAGAGCGGCCAACTGGCGCACTCCACTATTAGTGTGTATTCCTTCAGTTCTGCGGCTAAAAATAATTTCGATTTCTCCAGAATCGAAAAGCTGGACAAATTAAAAGCCAATGAAAATGGCGTGTTCGTCCTGCCGCTCAATATCAGCTCGGAAACTTTGCTGTTAACCGCTTCTACTCCGGAGAAATCCAGGCAACTGATGGCTGTATTTAATTACACTGAAGGCAAGGAAATGGGAGTTAATATCACGCTCTTTTCCCACATGTCTACTGCCCTGGCCATGTACTTGAGCAATAAATACGAAGCCAGCGCCGCCGTCGCCAGGGCCAATGCCACAGTGTCGGATTTCATGCAAATCGACAATATACTGGTGAGCAAAGCTTCGGATGTTAATGCCAATTCTGCAAACAACCCCAAGGATAATGACAAGTTCAGTATTATTCAGTTAGCCACAGTTAATCTGCTCTCCAAAATGAACAACACCTCAACGGACAGCAAGAATCTGATCCAATTCAGCGACATGGTTTTTAACGATGTTAAGCACGATGGTTTACTCAATGGCACGTCCGCCAACGGTGCCGTTCATTTTGGTGCCCGCGCTTTTTCCCCGCGCAAATTCCGCGAAGAACTGGCAGAGTCTATTATGGAGTTTGGCCGTTCCTTTGAGAATGAATTTGCCGCCAATGAATATTATAAAATTGCCTTGCTGGTCAATAACAGCAATGTTGAGTTGTTTGGTACGCCTCCTTCTGAATTTAAAGACTCTCCGGCAGGTAGATTGGTGGCCCAGCAACAACAACGTATTAAGGCTATTCGCGACAAGTTCAATCAGGACACGAAACCCAGCGCTACTGTTGAGCCCGAACTTGAACCCAAGCCGGTGAAGCCGGCGGAAGTGGTACAAGCAACACCCGTTATTAGCAGAGAAACCACACAACCCAAAAGCGTTAATAAGAAGCCGAAACCGGCAGTGAAAACCATTACCGTCAGCGGTACCGCCAATATTGGTGGTTTCTTAAGAAATGCAACGATACGTGTGGCGCGCTTAACCGACACCAAACCACACTCCAAGTTTGTTGGCAAAACGCGAACAGACTCTAATGGTGACTACTCTCTGAACATTCCTGACTCGCCTGATAGCACCATTTTTATTGCAGCTTACGGTGGTGAGTACCGTGAAATCATGACCGACCAATTGGTACGCATTCCCTCAGAACAAATGGTATTAAGTTCCATTATTAACCTAAAAAATCAAAACGAAGCGCTGGTTAACCTCACCTATTTCACCCACGTCGCCGCAGGTTTGACCCAATACCTCATGAAACGCGGACTTACCCCGGGCAAAGCTCAAAACCGAGCCTACCGCAGAATGCAGAACGTGATCGGCTTTCAGTTTATGGAAACCACCCCTTCCGGGCGTTTTACCGACAGCGAACACAACGGCCTCATAACTCCCGAACTGGCTTACGGTATGTTCAACGCTGCCATTTCCAATGTTACCTTGGACTTGTCCCATGCACTGGAGGTCAAACCCCACACCAAATATACCTCAGCAGGTTTCTCACAAATTTCTTATCAGGATATATCCCACGACGGTGTATTGGATGGCCGTTCCGCCTCAGGCCAAATAGAATTCGCCAAATCAAACGTTGATACACATTTCTACCGACGCGCCGTTGCACAATCCATTTTAGCGGTAGCACAAAGCAACGTGAACCACACCAGTTTAAAATTCAATCAGTTCTTTACCATTGCATCCAACTATAACGATTCTACGGATGATATGTTTGGCACACAAACACCAACCCGATTGGACTCTGATGGAGCTTTGATCACCAAACTCAAACCCGCAAAAGAGAGTCTATTAACCGGTAAAGTGGCTATCAAGGCGACTGTCAACGATGCCGTGGGAATCGACAAAGTGAGCTTTTGGTTGGATAAAACCTATTTGGGAACAGCCAAGAATCCTTTGAGCCCGTCATTGACTTTTAATTCCAAACGTTTTCCCAGCGGGATCCACAAGCTGAAAATTGACGTTGTCAACAAGAACGGGAAAAAGACTTCTTTGGCCCATTACGTCTATGTAAACAACCGAATCAAACGCAACAAGAAAAGTAAAAATTAATACCCTTTCGCACAAGCAACTCTACATATTACGGCATGCCGAGGCCGCCTCCGGAAGTTCTGATTTTGCCCGCACATTAACCCAAAATGGTCTTGATAGCGCTTTGCATGTAGGACAATGGATGCAGAGTAACGGATTGCACGTGGAAACCATTCTCTGCTCTGCTGCTGACAGAGCCACTCAGACCGCCTCAGCGGTTGCCAAAGCCTTATCGCCTTTACCCCAGCTCACGGTGTCAAAACAGCTGTATTTAGCCACACCTTCTATATTACTGGCACAACTAAACACTATCGCAGCAGACATTCAAAGCGTTATGGTAGTGGCCCACAATCCGGGTCTGGAACAATTGCTGTACCAACTCACTCATGAGAAACACGCCATGAGACCGGCTTCCCTGGCCCACATTAATCTATCGCGTCCCTGGAACCTGCTACAAGAAGGCAGTGGCGAACTGCTCACCCTGAGACACCCCTGACGTTCTATTCAGCAAGTCAGCCTCTGGCCCCGGATACATACGCTGCCGTTAACTCATGCTTTGGATGGGCAAACAAATGCGGGGTTGGACCTGACTCAATTAAAACACCGGCAGTCCCATTCACCCAAAAAAACGCCGTATCGTGGGATAGTCGTTTGGCTTGAGCCAAATTGTGGGTTACCAGAATAACGCTGTGATTTCTTCCCAAATCCGAAATAAGCTCCTCGATAACGCCACTGGAAATAGGATCCAAAGCACTACACGGTTCATCCATTAACAATACGCTTGGCTGTAAAACCAAAGCCCGAGCCATACACAGTCGCTGTTGTTGCCCGCCAGATAAAGCCAAGGCCGATTTATGCAGTCGGTCTTTCACCTCTGACCACAAACCCACACGGCAAAGCACCGACTCTATGCGATGCCGGACTTCGCTATTGTCCTTTATACCGTGCTCTTTTATAACCAATTCCAGGTTTCGATATATGGAAAAGGGAAACGGGGTGGGTTTTTGAAACACAAAGCCAATGTGATGTCGCACCGATTGAGCACTGCTCACATCGGTTAAATCTTTGCCTTTGAATTGAATAGAACCACTGACCCTGGCATTGGGAACCTGCCCCAGCAATCCAGCCATCGCATATAGCAAACTGGTTTTACCACAACCGGATGGTCCCATTAAGGCATATATGCGCTTTTCCGGAATTTCAATATTGATACCGTCCAAGGCTTTATGCGTACCGTAATAAACGCTAAGATTTTCACAAGAAATCAGACTGGAGGCGGTGCAGGCTTGTGGAGCGGCGACCTCCACTGCAAAATCCGATAAAATCATAGGTTTCATACGTTTACTATCCTTCGTTTTAAGAAACTTCGCATCAATATTTGAGTCGTGACATTGATAGACACTATCAGCACCAGCAAAACCAAAGCAGCACTATAGGCACGGCTGTCACCGCCGGGCACATTCATGGATAAATCAAAAATATGAATAGACAATGCCCTTCCTGATTCCAACAAAGAATCCGGCATTCTGTCAACGTAACCACTGGTAAAAATCAAAGCGGCGGTTTCTGCCAACGCTCTTCCCACACTCAGACTCAAGCCCACGGCTATGGCCGGTAAAGCCATGGGAAAAAGTACATAACGAATGGTGGACACTTGGGTCAAGCCCAACGCCGACGCATTGTGCCGATAGCTGTCATCTATGCAACGAAACCCATCTTCAGAGGCACGAATAAAAATGGGCAATACCATGCAGGCTAATGTCAATCCACCGGACAGGATGGAAAATCCCAAACCCAGTTGCACACAAAAAAACGCGTTCCCGAATAAACCGATCACAATAGAGGGAACACCGGCCAAAATATCCAAGGTTCGGCGTACGAACCAACCCAATGGGTTTTCCAGTGGCAGATATTCAGCCAATAGTACCGCTGTTCCCAAACCTAAGGGCACAGTGACCACGAGACATACCGCCAAAATTAGCAATGTAGACACCAATACCGGCCCAATACCGCCGGCACGTCCCGACTCCAGAGGGGTTTGAGTTAGGTAAGCCCAGGAAATATTGTCAATACCAACCCAAAATACATCAATCAGTATGAAGGCAAATAAAAACATCAAAGCTATGGCCACCAAACCCAGAAGCAGTGCGGAAACTTCGAGTTTTCCTTGTGTATATTCCTGTAGATGCACGCTATACATAAGATCTACCTCGCTCCAGTTGCGCTACCAAGTTGACAACCAGCATAGACAATCCCAATAAAACCACCCCGCAAAAAAACAGCGCCGCCCGGTGAGCGTCCATAGCATAGGCCATCTCCAGCGCAATATTGGCGGTCAATGCCCGTACCGGGTCAAATACGCTGGAGGGCAGTTTGACAATATTGCCACAGACCATGAGAACGGCCATGGTCTCCCCCATCGCACGTGCCACTCCCAACAACATGGCAGTGAGAATACCTAAACGGGCTGCCGGCAGCAGGATTTGACGCACCGTGGTCCAGCGGCTTAGACCCAAGGCTTTAGCATTTTGTATATAGTGGGGAGGCAAGCTTTTAAGGTGCGAATCCACAATCAATGCAATGGTGGGTAATATCATCAGCGCCAGAATAATAGTGCCCGCCAATAGACTGGCCCCCGGCGGCTGCAAACGTGCAATCGTTGGCACCAGAACCACCAAACCCCAAAAGCCATACACCACCGAGGGAACGCCGGCCATCAACTGCAGTGCCTGACGGTAAATGGCGGCAATACGACCGAAACTATAATAATTGCAATACACGGAATGGCGATGGCTAGGGGTGCAGCCAACAGCAATGCTCCAAAGGTTAACAATAAGGTTGCCAACAACATGGGTAGGATCCCGTATTGATTTTCCGTCGGATTCCAAGCCAGTCCCAGAAAACGTGAAGCACCAATACCGGTGAACCCCAAGGCCGCCTCATCTAACAAAAAAACTATAATGAAAAATAGCAGACTGCACACAATCAACGTGCATAGCAGCAACAGCGGTGGAAACCATTTATTAGTGGGAAGCGGCAACAAAGCTTTGTCCTTCCACCAAATCCCTCACTTGGGTGGAACTGGCAAATTCTATAAACTGCTTTTGCAAGCCTTCGGGCCGATGGCGTGTCACCAAGTTGAGTACACGAGACATGGGATAACGTCCCAGGGCAATGGTTTTAGTGGCTGCCGCATTTCCATCCAAAGACACCAGTTTTATGGGAACACCCACTGCGATATCATGTTCCGCAGTACCCACAGACACGTATGCGATGGCATTGACATTACCTGCCACCGTCTTAATAGCCTGCTCATTGTCACCAATAATGACATCTGCGGTGATTTGACTGTTTTTTAAGCCAAAATGCTCCAAAAAAACCTCCAGAGTGGAACGCCCTTCTGCCTTGTTCACCACCGTAATGGCTGCCTTCAGCCCTGACATCGTTTCCCAATTGCGAACTTTACCGGTATAAATATCCACAATTTGTGAACTGCTTAAATTGTCTATGGGATTATCCTTGTGTACCACAACGCCCACACCGTCTCGAGCAATGATAAACGCCGATAGATCCTGCTCCTTTTGTTTCAATGCACGAGATACCATTCCTATCTGTGACACCCCGCGACGCACATCGGCAATGCCCCGAGAAGAACCACCGGTCTGCACATCAATGCGCACGCCGGGGTGTTGCTGCTCAAATCGGCGCCCGATTTCCAATGCCAAGGGAGCCACGGTACTGGAACCGGTTAACACCAGTTTTTGTGACGGCCCGGTGTCAGAACAAGCGCTCAGGCAGACCACTGCCACGCCTAAGAACACTTTAGATAGCATTGCGGCCCTCCTGTTCTGTTGAATCAAACTCCAGCTGACAGCAGCCCAAATTAATTCCGGAAGGTAATCTAAATTTTGGAGAAATATCATACAAAACAGCTTTGCCGGCCCGTTTGGCAATAACCAGCCCGGCATCGCGCAGAATTTTCAAATGATGTGACAGTAGACTCTGACTCACAGGAATGGCTTGATTCAATTCATTCACCTGTTTGGGTGTATGCAACAACTGCTTTACCACCCCCAAGCGCGTTTCATCTCCCAAGACCCGCATTATTGTGGCACAGCTGACTTCCGCCATTCCTTTCTCCCTTTAAATTACAAACTGTTATGAACATCCATTCATTAGAAACTAGACAAACATAACCCAATTCACAAGCCTTTCACGAAAATTTAGTGCTGATTCAGTAATATGCAGTATCACGAGCCCCCCAAATGTTACAGAAAATATTCCACTATTTTACTGTGGTTAATAACCAACGGTTGACCTAGGTTAATTTCTTGGGTACTCTTTTGCCTGCTCTAAAATTGAGCGAATGTTAAAAAATATTGAGGGGGAGATTTCAATGGATTTAGTTATTATTTTATTTGTAGTGTTACTGTCTATCGCATTCGCCGGTGCATTTTTCGGTTAATCGGGGAAAAATCCAAGATCAGACCGGAATGCTTTTTTCCGGTCTGGGATTCTCTCACTACCCCCTTTTAAAACCTTCTCCAAATCTTTTATTCCATACGCTTTCCCAACCCGTCAGTCACTCACCACTTGTGGATCTTTTAATGGTTGCAGAATACGGCAGTTCTCACCCGGCGGGAGAATTAACCACAACTGTTCCA
This sequence comes from Gammaproteobacteria bacterium, assembly GCA_029882975.1. Taxonomy (NCBI): domain Bacteria; kingdom Pseudomonadati; phylum Pseudomonadota; class Gammaproteobacteria; species Gammaproteobacteria bacterium. The sequence goes on along the minus strand of JAOUJW010000010.1, from coordinate 116,078 downwards.
AAGTGGGTGGTACCCCTCGGTCCAGGCAGCAACGAATCATTTTCATAAAACGTACCGCACTGATTCGCCCGTGCACACCTCCCAGTATGGGAACAGCAATAGAACGAAATCCTTCCCGATTTACGATCTCAAACACCTCTTGCAGCGCTTCATTGACCCATTCCACCCGCCAGGAAGGCTCCTGTTCTAAGTCATGCACAATGGCCAATAGTCGTTTGGGATATTTTCCGGTGACGATCACCTGTCCGGGAAAGGAAGGTTTGTCGTTGAGCATTTCAGTAACAAGTTTACGTGTGGATTGGCGCGGCTCTGTTACATCATGATACGCCCCTAATACCCGGTGGGTATCTTCCTCTTCCACGTATGCCTGTACGGCAAACGGAGCAGAATTTAGTGGGCGCGCTACGATACGTAAACCCTTAAACTCCAGTTCGCATTGCCTAGCATCCCAGACTAGGCGTAAAAAACCCGCATCGTGATAAGTAATTACGTTCTCCCCCCTACATAGAGATAGCTCGTATCCGATACTTTTCCGGATAATTTCTAAGTACCGCGTGGAGTTCCGGAGCTGATAGGTTTCGCAACAGGGCTTTGGTGCTTGAAGCAGTTTTTAAAAAGGCAGCGATGGCATTCTCATTACTAGGGGTTTCCAGTTTAAACGCGGATCGAAATTGGGACTTCACCAAACGGTTGGAAAAAAAAGCACTGCGTTTCAGCTCTTTTGCTGACACAAAATTCATAACCAAAACACCATTGGAACTCAAATGCTTTAGCAATAAGGAAAACCAGCCATGATCCGCTTCCACAGCGCGTTCCGGCTCACCGGAGGCGTCGCTGAATAAGTCGTCCACAATATAGTCGAATTTAGGACCTTGGTAGGAACGCAACCAATGTACCGCATCATGTTCGTATAAATAGGTGTTAGGACGGTTTATTTTGAAAAATCGTTTGGCAATATACAAATGCATGGGATCCAACTCGACACCCGTAATGCGGGTTGGATGTAAGAAATGTTGTAACTGACGAACGACTGCACCGCCCCCTACTCCCAACACCAGCACGTTCTTTATGGTCGCAGGATTGGATAAATATGCAGGCAAAAACAATAAATCCCAGACACTGCCCGAGGCCGGACTATCCGCATTATATTGACTATGAAATACTCCGTTGGTGTACAACCGTAATGATTTTCCGGCCGTACGCACTTCATAACGGGTATCGTCGACTACCTTACTCCACAAAACCGCCATTCAACTCTCCGAAGGTCCCGGAATATGTGTTATAACATGATTCCTGCTTCGCTGCAGCATGCGGTGAGGTAGAAAAAAAAACCGCAGACTGGCTGCGGTGGTTAAAGACGGTTTATCTGGAGTGGTTTTATTATTAGTCGGTTTAAACAGCTTGTGTGTTCCTGGCTACGAAATTCATAGGAACCAGAGTTGGAACCTTTTCCAAAGAAGTTCGTATAAAATTTGAATTCAAAGACTTCATTTCACGAATATGTGTATACACAAGATCAAAACTTTGTTCTAAGGTTCGAATCTTGACCCCTAATGAGTCATAGTGTTTGGATGCCGCCCGGATTTGCGCTGCGTACATGGTCTCGTGATTTAGAATTTTCTGTTTGTTGTCCAAAAACATTTTATAGATTGCTTTACAGCGGGATGGGGCAAGAGAAATCGCCGTTTCTCCCTCTTCATACAGACTAAACAATTCACTTTCAAAATAGCGTTTCTTGATAATGCGATTGCCTATTTGGTCGCCAATAAACGCGGTATAGCGAATCAAATACCAACACTCTGCGCGGTTTTGTTGCAACAGCGCTTGACCTAAAGCAGAAAATTTTGGAGTTTTCCCATCCTGCTCCATCCCTATCAATCCTTGGTACGCCAGGCTGAACAACACCGACCGCTCTGCAGATTTAAGCGAAAGTTGCGGACTCATGTTCTCAAAACTTTCCAACCAACGATCCAGTTGCTCCTCGTAGTAACTAATGATCGATGCCAGCGAAGTAATCATGCCTTTGGGCTTCTCAGCTACAAAGTGCTGTAACCGCACAAAATCCGGGTCATAGCGTTCATCTTGAGCTCTTGTCATTAGGATATTGTTAGTGATTCGTTTTAAGGACGCTGCATCTTTACAGCTAACAATCTGGAAGGCACTAAAAATCAACTCTATATAGTATTTCTCAGCGACAGCGGCCTCACCACTGAGAACCGCACCGGAAATATCAAAGCCCATGGCAAACAAAACCTGTCGCAGAACCACCGGGTCCTTAAGGTTAAAATTGTATCCGATACTGGGAAACCCATGATCAGAAATAAAAAGTTCTGTGGAGTAACCGGTGTCGCCAACAATGCTTTTAAACACCAGTTGATTGTATTTGTCATTGCTAAGGTATTGCAGTTTCATCTCACTAATTCACTTTTTCTGAAGCCCCCCTGACAGTGCTTCTTTCGCTGGTAAAAACCAGACAAGCTCATGTTACCGATACAGATATTATTGGTCAAACTTATCCGATTACCCTATAAACAGGACTTTATTCCATAATAAACAAAGAGATAGGCTGTTTTTTTGACCCAAAACGACATTCCCGTTTGTCGGCTTAACCGCTCCTCTTATCTGCGCCAAAACGGGTGTAACGAAGCGTTAAGGAAACACTAATGGAATCTTAAGTCCAGACACGACGTCGACTATTGGGTTGGTAAATGATGCAAGAAATTCAGGTACTCCGGTTTTTCCCAATCGCGCCCACCCAGGACAACATAGCGAACCTGTCCTTTGGGATCGACCAAGAATGTCGATGGCAAACCACGAGGTTGCCAAGCCTGGGTCACTCCGCCGTCCAAATCCAACAGCGCCCCCAATTCAGGAGCCACTTCGGCCAGGAAACTAAACACGGTATCTTCGGTTTCGGACGTGTTGATGATAGCAATGTGCCAACCTTTCAGCTTGGGAATGAGCTTTTGAATACTGGGCATTTCCCGTCGACACGGACCACACCAGCTCGCCCAGAAATGCACAAATACCCAATGGCCCCGTGACTGGTTAATATCATACTCGTTGCCATCCATATCGGCTAATTTCAGAGCCGGTGCGGCACGGGGGGCGGCCACAATAATACCTTTCGGTGGGTTTTGGAATGGTTTTTGGGATGACTTTTGCGATGACTTTTGCGATGACTTTTGACTTAGCTCCGTGGCTGCGATCACACCGGGTAAGACAACACCCAGAATCAACCCGGCCACGGTTACTCTGATTATTTCAATTTGCATTGTAATGGTCCTATCGGTACGCGGTATCGCTTTCCCTTACGATTATCGTTTGTAGGAAACTCTATCAACCAAGTGACAGCTTCTTGATGTAAACGCAGAGTCACGTTTCCGCCAACACCTTCTTCCGGAAATAAGCCGCGTTCTTCCGGCAGTAAGGTCCAGCCAAAGGTTGAACGATACGCGGGGGCTAATTGGATCTCATCCCACTGCTGTTGCCAAAAGTGTCTGTCGAGACGCAAGGATTGATCTTTGCTTCCAAATTGCCATTGACTCATATCCAACCAAAGTCTGTTGTTGCTTTTGTTTTGAATAATCACGGTAAAAAAACAGGCTTTGGCGATCCGTTGCTTGGCCATAACAGGAAAACCGCGACCTTCGTAAAACGCCAGCATTTGCTCGGGAGAACGTGGAATAATTTTCACCTCCACAAATTTGTCTTCGTAAATGAGTTCTTGTGGCTGTTCCTTCGTATCAGTCTTCGCAACGAGTACAGCTTGATAAAAGGTACTTGGAAGTAAAAATACCAAAACCATCCAACCCAATTGCCTTTTCATGTTCTGTTGCATCCTAAACCTCAGGGAAACATGGCCGGTGGTTGTCGATGCAGCGTCGCTTGCTCATAAGCGTAGGCCAGTTGAAACAAAAGCGCCTCGGAAAACTCCCGCCCCAAAAACTGGATACCCGTTGGCAACCCGGATTGAGTGAACCCCATAGGTACCGTAATGGCAGGTTGCCCCGTATGGGGGGCAATAACCGGGCTGTTATTACCGTTCGGACTGTCCAGATCACCCAGCAAGCGCGGGGGATTGGTCCAGGTGGGATAGACCAGGGCATCCAATTGTTGTTTGTCCATAGCCCACTGTACCGTGTCACGATAGGATTTGCGCCGGGGATCACCCTCCACATCCACACAAGGAATTTCCTGCTCCTCAGGTGCCACATCCACCGACATTGCCCAATCCATAGCACGTTTGCTGGTTTCGTGAAAAGCGCCGGACTCTACGATTTGTGCCAGGGATTGAACGGGCACTTTATCCCCCATACTTTTAAAGAAACGGTTAATATCATAACGAAACCGACTGCAAAACCCGTTGATTTTGCGCAATTCCGCAAAATTCGGTATGTCCACCGCATCAACGATAACCGCCCCGGCTTTGTGCAGATCGCGAAGCGCACGTTCAAATATTTCCGTAATTTCAAAATCCTCATCTCCCGGTTGCACCAGGGTTCTCAATACACCAATGCGCATGCCTTTGAGACCGGAGCGACTCAATGACTGTGTATAATCCACCGGTAACTTGTCTCTACCTTTTTTGGTAATCGGATCTTCAGGATCGTACGCATCAATCACGGCAAACACCCGCGCCGCGTCTTCCACGGTACGCGTTAATGGACCGGCAACATCTCGATTCATCAGTAAAGGAATGACACCGCTGCGACTGGTACTTCCCAAGGTGGAACGAATACCCACCAAAGCAGTGTGTGATGCCGGCCCCCGAATGGAGTTACCCGTATCCGTTCCCAACCCAACCAAACCGAGATTCGCTGAGATGGCAGCTGCCGTACCGCCACTGGAACCGGCCGGCACTCGATTCAAATCATAGGGATTGCGAGTCTCTCCCGCAGTAGAACTGATGGTGAAATAGGGACTGAATGCCCACTCTGCCATATTGGATTTAGCCAGTACTAACGCACCGGCTTGTTTCAGAGCAGCCACCATAAATGCATCGTTATCCGGAATAAAACTGCGCAACACCTGTGACCCGGCCGTTGTGGGCAAATCTTTGGTGAGGAAATTGTCTTTTACGATCAGAGGAACACAGTGCATGGAACGCAATTTTCCGGAACGCCTAAACTCGCCATCCAGTTTGAGCGCCGTTTCCACCGCCCGTTTGTTAACAAACGTAATGGCGTTTAATTTGGACACGCTATCGTATTGCTTGATGCGGTTTAGGTATTCCCGCACCAGTTCCAGACACGACAATTTACCGTTACGAAATGCTCTATGGACATCACCAATGGTGGCCTCCACCAAAGTGAAGGGTTCATCGCTTGCGCTCGGCCGTGGTGGAGTATAGGTATCCGCATGTCGCAGCGGCACACGCGCGCAGGCGCTGATCGCTACCGCGACAAGAACAATAAGCAACCATTGACTAAATTTGTGGAACATAAACATTACCCGCGAAGTGTTCAAATGATATATATTAATCCAATTCATGTTGTTTGATCTTCAGCACATTGTATGCACAAGGTTGCAGCAGGGTCCACTTCCAACCTCGCTTTGTGCACCGGTTCTTCGCAACGCAGGCAAAAACCGTATTCCCCGGCATCCATCCGAGTCAGTGCAGTTTGAATTTTTTGTAGTTCCTGACTACGCCGGCGTCCGGCTTCCTGTGACATAGCCTGTCCCTGCAAAGCATCCATACGGGATAAACGACCCACTCGGGTTTGATCCAACTCCACCGTTTGCGATGCCTCTTTGTTGGTTTTATCCAGCGCCAGCAATTGCTCCTGTTTTTGCAAAAGTTGACAGCGTAATCGTTCCAGTTCCTGAGCATCAAGACTCATAACTTTCTTACACCTTCCCTAATAGTACTTTGACAGCCTCATTGATGAGCTGAACCGTTTCCTTGTCTCCGCCTCGGTCAGGATGAAACTTCATCACCAAACGTTTGTAAGTGATGCGAATGGTAGCATTGTCCACAGGGTCTTCAAGCCCCAACTGCTCTAAAGCCCATTTACGCTTACCCCAACCGGACAAATGCTCATAAAACGTACTCAGCATTTGCTCAACCTCTGTGGCACTGGTGTTTTTCAGATGAGAAATATCAAGATAGTAGGCGGCAAGTTCATCAAATTCCGTGAGCCCTGATTCCTGCTCGACATAGGGCAGCAACTGGATTTTGAGCGGGCTTATATCCAAATGCCCCTTTTTTTCAAGCCACAAATCATTACGCAATTTATAAAGCACATGAAACAAGATAAAATGTGCCTTAAATAATGAGTGATTATTGTCAAATGCATTTTCTATTTGGGCAGTGTTATAATTGGTTTTGAGGAACTTCATGAATTCGTATTCGCTCAAACCATCAGGGTGCCGCTCGATGACATCCAGCACGACGGACGATAATTCGAGGGTGATGGAATCCGACATGGAACTAACCACGTAGTTGGTAAAACACAATCATGAACCTAATGGTAGCATAGAAAATTCACGTACGTAGACCTCACCATAACTGGACATAGAAACATAGGCAGTGGACGGGTAAGCCCGCAGCAAAGAAGGAAAACCGAATATGACTCCCGAATTGAAATTGATCAGCTTCGCACTGTGCCCTTTTGTGCAGCGCGCACTAATCGTGTTAGCTGAAAAAGGCCTACCGCACCAGATTGAATACATCGACTTGGATAGCCCGCCACCTTGGTTTTATGATGTGTCACCTTTAGAAAAGGTGCCGGTGCTATTGGTGGATAAAGAGCCCCTATTTGAATCCATTCCTATTATCGAGTTTATTGACGACATTTCACCGGGCTCCTTATATCCGAGTGACCCTATGCAAAAAGCCAAACAAAAAGCCTGGATGGAGTTTGGTAACGACATCTTGTCCAGTGTATACAGTTACTATACAACCACAGATGCCATGCTCCACAAACAGCAACGCAACACCATCGTCGATCGATTGGATACCTTGGAAGAGTTTTTATCCGACGGTCCTTTTTTTTCCGGCGCCGAATTCAGTATGGTAGATGCCGTATATGCACCCCTGTTTCGCTATTTAAGTGTTCTAAGCTCATTGTCCGGGGAGGATTTTTTTGACGATCTGCCGGCTATTAAAAAATGGAGCGAGGAACTGCTAAAACGCAACTCTGTGTTAAACAGTGTACCGGCCAGTTATCCCGATGAAATCATTGCCTATGTCCGCAGCCGTAATTCCGTGTTCTCCGCAAAGCTGTCCTGATCATACAGTAAATTTGCGCCCGAAATCGCCGGACTACCACTTCAGACTGATACGCAGGCCCAGCGTTTCCTGAACTTGAACACCAGCCAGTTCACCAACGGGATCAAGATACCTGTTGGCCTCACGACTGGAGAGATGCAACTCCAGATGATCTTTCCAGCCGAAAACGCGCCTGAATTTATTGTTCAAGCTACCGATGGGGTCGGTTAGAAATAATATGATGCCATCACTGGTGGATCGCGTAATGGGACGTTTGTTTTTGATGGGTTGGCGCACCCGCATAAAAAATTCACCCACCATTTTTCCAAAGGTAGGCGTAACAATCATATCTTGAATGGAGACCGGTTCAGCCAATGCTTCCAAACCCAGCTCCCAGGAAGTGGACATCATCACCGTATACCAAAAAGCAGTCTTGGGATCGTAACCCCGTTCCCTGGCGCGTACATAATAGGTACCGCCAAAGTAAGGATGACCGACATAATTGATGTACCACCGATCCTGGTCCCATTCCGGATGGGTGACATTGTAACCCCACTTGTCAAACGGGTTGCCGTGTTTTTGTTCGGTGCTCCAACCCGATTCGTCCTCCGGTAATACGTAAATCAAACCGAGAAAAAACACTTGGTAGGAGAAAAAGTACAATGAATCGGATATCAGTCCTTTTTTATCGGGTGTGTTAATTGTTGTGCTGGAATCCGCATCGTCAGGATCAGGTACAACATCGATCGCTACAACATCGATCGCAGGTGCAACATCGATCGCAGGTGCAACATTGATCGAATGTGCAAAACAGGAGAATAAAAACAAACCTGTACAGACCAATAAAACGGCCCAACGTGAAAAACGCTTAATACTCCGATTTGTGCCGCTCATTGAGCTATCACTCAGACTTTTCCCAAGCAATTCCAAAATAAGTGCCAAATTACTCTGTCATCACTAATACACATCCTCTACAGTAACTATAGTAAAATCAATGCTGCTATTTTTCCGTTTTTATTGATTTACCTCATAGTCTACGGCGATGACAGATTGACTTACCGGCCCGGTGTAGGCTACTTGATTTCTTCGATGTAGGTTCGCCCCACCGGTGTTTGCACATACACGGACTTACCGTCCACCCTGGCCCAAAAGTAGTAATAGCCTTTTTGCGGGTCACTGGTGACTTTACCGTCTTTCACTGTCCAGGATTTGACGTGGCTACCGTCAGCATAAGTAACCCGGTAATCCCCTTCCAGCCACGTCACCCCCAAACGGGACAATTTATTCTGCTGTTCTTCTGAACACCCAAATAGAACCACAGCAAGAACAACGCCGCTGATCACTTTGACTGACCAATCATAGAAATAGGACATTTTTCGCTCCAACCACTATCGATTATCAAAAATGTAGTTTAACAAACCCGCAGTGGAAGCGTCATGCTCCTTAGTGACTTTACCAGATTTTAACTCTTCCAAAACATTGGATGCCAGTTGTTTTCCCAATTCCACACCCCACTGATCGAAGGAATTGATACCCCAAAGGACTCCCTGCACGAATATTTTATGTTCATACAAAGCCACTAGTTTTCCTAGGGCTTGTGGGGTTAAAGCAGGAAATAGTAAAGAATTGCTGGGCTTGTTACCGGGAAATATTTTGTGCGGCGACAAAGCGTCGATTTGCTCGGTACTCATGCCTTTACTTTCCAATTCGGCACGAGCCTCAGCCTCGGTTTTACCTTTCATCAGCGCTTCGGTTTGCGCGAGAAAATTGGCTGTTAAATAATCATTATGCCCTTCCAGGGGATATTGGCTGTGTATCGGCATGATAAAGTCGCAGGGGATCAAACGATCGCTTTGATGTACCAGTTGAAAAAAGGCATGTTGACCGTTGGTCCCCGGCTCGCCCCAAACAATAGGCCCGGTTTCATAATCCACCTCACTGCCCTGTTTATTGATACGTTTACCGTTACTCTCCATATCACATTGTTGCATATAGGCAGCAAAACGGTGTAAAGACTGATTATAGGGAAATATGCCATGGGTCTCGGCGCCGAAAAAATTAATATACCAAACCCCCAGAAGTCCTAGAATGACCGGCATATTCTCGGAAAATGGTGCACTACGAAAATGCTGATCCATTTGCCAGGCACCATCCAATAATTCCCGGAAATGTTGTTCGCCAATCGATATCATGATGGACAGCCCAACTGCCGACCATAGCGAATAACGACCTCCCACCCAATCCCAAAACCCAAAAACATTATCACTATCGATACCAAACTCTGCCGTAGCATCCAGATTGGTGGACACCGCCACAAAGTGCCGCGCCAAAGCTGACTCCTCATTGTGGTGAGACAAAAACCACTGCCTGGCGCTGTTGGCGTTGGCCATGGTCTCCTGAGTTGTAAAGGTTTTGGAAGTCACAATAAACAAACTGGTTTCGGGATCCAACCGTTGCAACACCGCGCCCAAATCTGCTCCATCCACATTGGAGACAAAATGCATATTCAAATCGCCGCTGCTAAAAGGCCGTAGTGCCTCGGTTACCATTTTGGGCCCCAGATCAGATCCACCGATGCCAATATTCACCACATCCGTTATACGTTTAGCGCTGTAACCTTGCCACTCACCGGATCGCACCTTGGTGGCAAACACCCCCATACGTTCCAATACCCCGTGCACCTCCGGCATCACATTCTCATTGTCCACACACACCGGTTCTCCGGAACGATTGCGTAAGGCCGTATGCAAGACTGCTCGATGTTCAGTAAAGTTGATTTTTTCGCCTTCAAACATGCGATGGATTTCTTGGCTCAATCCCACTTCCTGTGCCAATTGGAGCAGTAGCTCCAGGGTTTGAGTAGTAATACGGTTTTTTGAGAAATCCAGAAAAAAGTCATCCACCTGTAAACTGAACCGGGAAAATCGGTCACTGTCTTTGGCAAACAGCTCTCGCATGTGGAGATTTTTAAGAGTCGACCAATGTATTTGCAATGATCCCCAAGCGGAGCTGTCTGTTATAGAATTCACTGTAGCATTTTCCTTCTTTCCGTGGTTCCGGCTACAAGTGTAGCAGTTCCAGGACACCACCTGAGAGCAGAATCTCCTAGCCCCCCGTCGCTACCACCAGTGAGATATGGATTTTTTTGTTGTCGGACAGATACAATAGATGCCCATGGAAAACCACAACATACGAATAGCTCACATCGCCGAATTCGAGCCCGGAACGATGAAATGTTTCCGTATTGGAGAAAAACGTCTACTCATTGCCTATAGTGAGGGACAGTTTTTTGCTGTCGATGAGATGTGCACTCATGAAGATGCTTCACTTTGCACCGGGTCTTTGAAAAACCACTACGTAAAATGCCCACTGCACGGCAGTCGCTTCGACTTAAATAGCGGAGAAGCTCTGGACGACCCGGCAGACGAACCTTTGCGTACTTACCCCATTGAAATCATTGATGGTGAAATTTTTGTTAATTTAAACGACCTCTGACCAGAGGCTGCCAGACAGGACTTTTCTCAAATGCCGAACCCAAGTACCGACCTTTACTCCGACCCACTGGCCACCATGCGCTCTGTTATTCAGCGAGTGGCAACCGGTCCGGAATTGAGCAAAAACATTTCTCTGGAGGAAGCGAAAGCCGCCACCCGGTTTGTGTTGGACCAAACCGTTGACCCGGTTCAAGCTGCCGTGTTTCTCATTGGTCTGCGCATGAAACGGGAGACCGATGACGAGATGAAAGGTGTACTGGAAGCCATTTGCGAGTCCACTCCCCCAACCTCCGTTGAAGCGGACGAAGTTGTGGCTTTGGCAGACCCCTATAACGGTTACAATCGTTGCGTTCCTGCAGCACCGTTTGTACCGGCCGTACTGGCGGCCTGCGGGGTCGCGGCCTATACCGAAGGTGTGGAGAAAATGGGACCTAAATGGGGAGCCACTCACCACCAGATTTTGGCGGCAGCCGGTATCGATGTGAATCTTAGCAGCCAACAAGCAGCTGCCCGCCTAAGCGACAGCCGTATTGCATGGACTTACATCGATCAAAAGGTATTTTCACCTAAATTGTATCAATTGAGCGAACTGCGTCGTCTCATGGTAAAGCGGCCCTGTCTCACCACCATTGATGTGTTGACCGGACCCTTGCGGGGACGTCAAAAAACCCACTTAGTGACAGGTTATGTCCATAAACCCTACCCCCGTATTTATGCCATGCTGGCACGGCATTCCGGCTTCGACAGTGCCCTGTTGATACGCGGTGTGGAAGGGGGGATCACACCGTCATTACGTCAAACCGGAAAATGTTTTTATTATCATGATAACAATGCAGAACAGGATCAAGACTTAAATCCGACGGAATTGGGCATCAGCCAGGAGCTGAGGGCCGCCCCCTTACCCGAGAACCTACAACGCCAAGATGATGACAGCACCGTAGCAGCAGACATTCCTGCACTGGCTAAAACCGCAGCACAAATGGGTTTGGCTGCTTTACGGGGAGAAGCAGGGATCACTCGGGATGCATTGATTTACAGCGGTGCTCTGTGTTTGTGGCATGTCAAAGGCACTCCCCTACCTCAAGCGGCAGATCAAATCCGCGCTGTACTGGATAACGGTAAGGCTTTACAGCATTTTCAAGCCTAGCCCTGGCGCCGGCCGAAATCAGTAAGGTCGGAGGCTAACGACCGTAACCTGCATCATCAATGGGTAACTCGGAAGGTACCGTGCCTTCCAATATGGCGTCACTAAAATCCGCGCTACGGATATCCGCGTTCATGAGCAAAGCATTGCTGAGATCCGCATGCACCAGTAAGGCATTCTGCAAATTGGCAAAGGAAAAGTCTGCACCGACCAAGCTGGCGCCTTCTAACTGCGCCTCCACCATATAAGCTCGATAGAAAGAAGCGCCGCTCAAGTCCGCATTCATAAACTTGGATTTGTATAAATAGGCATCCTTAAACTTAGCCGAATACAAATTGGAAAAACTGAAGTCCACGGATTCCAACGTAGCCAGCGTAAAATTAACTTGCGCCAGGCGAGCCCCTTGAAAATTAGCTTGGTTAAGTATTGACCACTCCAGGTTCGCTTGATCCATCTGTGCATCCATTAACCGGGCTCGACTTAAATCCACGCCCAACATGTTGACACCACGAAGATCCGCTCCGGACAAATCGGCTCCCGCCAATACAGCGCCAACCATTTTGCTGTCTTTCAGGTCCAGTTTAGCCAACAAAGCATTACTTAAATCGGCTGCGATAAAGTCACACCTGGAAACCTTAGCGGCCGTAAAAGAGACACCGCGCGCCTCTGCCCCTACAAAACCGGTTCCGCGCAATTCTGCTTGAGCAAAATTAGCATCCGTAAGCAGTGCACCGTGAAATAAAACGTCTTTTAGTTTGGTTTTGCTGAAATTACTTCCACGCAAGTCGGAGAAACGCAAATCCACTCCGGTCAATTGCAAGCCGCTGAAATCTGCACCACACAGATTGGCTCCCGATGCGATATCCTTCAGTTCGGGCCTGCCTCCGTTTTGGAACTTCCCGGTACAATCGCCTCCAGCCCATACACCGGTACTCCCGGTACTCCCGGCCACAAAAGCCCCTACCACTAAAACCGCTATAATGACCGACCTTATCATGATCCCCGCTTCTTCTTGTGTATGGCTTGTGTATAAAAAGGACTAGTAAAATTATAGAATGTTGCAGGCTAATTGTAACCAGTTTTATTTAAACACCTTAGGAACTTATGAGTAAAAGATTATTCTCCTACCCAATGGATGCGGATCGGGAAGCCGAGGGCATGAAAAAAGTGCTGGAACAGCATCACATTGACTATTATGAAACTCCGGGCAATCGCTGGGGCTTTAGCAATGCGGCATTGTGGATTAAGGACGCCCAGGACTTCGAAAAGGCCCAATCCCTGTTTGATGAGTATCAGCAAGAATATGCGCAAATAGCGCGAAAAAAGTACAAGCAAGAGACGGGATATGACCCTAACGCACCACTGACTCAACGCATAGGATTCACGTTAGTGCGCTTGCTCCAAAACAAAGGATCATTGTTGCTACTGATTTTTACCGTTGTTCTTGTTTTTTTGTATTTACGAATGTTTCTATCATTGTTTTCCAAATAGCAAGGCTAAAAACATTGCTTAATTTCTGCGTCAATATTCGTTATATTTTTTAGAACTGCCTTTGACCTTATCGACAGGGTACTTGTTTTTATTTATTTGGATTTTCTCTTTGACGGCCGACAATAATTCTATATCCAGTTGGTCGGCGATTCGAACCAGGTAAATGAGTATATCTGCCATCTCATAGCGCACTTGATCCCGCTTATCCGACTCCAACGCATAGCTTTGGGGTTCGGTCAGCCATTGAAAATGTTCTACCAACTCCGCCGCCTCTTTGACCAATGCCATACTTAAATTTTTAGGTGAATGAAACTGCTCCCAATCCCGCTCCTGTGCAAATTGTCGCAGTGGAATCTTTAATTTCTCCAGCGGGTCTCCATCTAAAGCAGATTGAATGATTTTATTAACCGCTTTGCTTATATGCGGATCTTTCGACATCAATGAATCTCCAACTTTGGTGAAAAATCAGGTTACAATTAAGGTTATATTAAGGTTAACAGCGTTAACTACACAGGCCTGAATGTTCATTGCGTCATTCAGGTCCCCTACAGCCCGTTTCAGTGCCTGGACGGGCTGTATTCTTTTCTGCTCTTATAAAACAAAAATAGTGTCCATCAAAGATCAATTGTTAAGCACGTGTTCAGATTTTGTGTCGTATACTGAATCCGCTTCTACAGTAACACACGGATGAAAGTTACATCTAGATGCCCCCTTGGACAAGCCCGCGCCCCCGCGGGCTTGTTTTTATCTGCGGCTTTTTTGTTAACACATTTGAAAACTAAATTTTTTATAGTTGGGGCAAATCATTAAGCTTGTATTCAGGTTTGAAGCAATAAAATAAACCCAGCTTCTACTAAATGACAACGGGAATGTTGTCATGCTAGATGCCCCCTTACAAGCCCGCGCCCCCGCGGGCTTTTTCTGTTTACCACTACTCAGTTGGCTTTTGTTTCAATGTAATCATTTTCTGCCATTGTGACCTACTAAGATACCGACCCGGTATAGGAAAAATTCCCGGCACTTGCTCACAGTAACTGAGGTAAGTGGCACCATATAACTCGCACAGTTTCCGATCCTCCAATTTAGAACCGATATAAAAATACAAACTGAGCAGAATAGCACTGCACAAGAACAGACTATCCATATCACGACTCCAAATATAAACCAACGCCAAAAAATACCAGGGGTGGCGCACATAGCGATGCCATTGGGTTAAAGCCATGGGCCCAGGGTCAGAATGCTGATTCCATTGCCGCAATCCGGCAAACTCCTGCAAATCATAACCTTTAGAACTGAGATAAAAGCCCAGCACCACCATTGCGGTGATGAAGATTTGAACGTACAACCACCCACCGTCCCAACGCCACAAAATCGGAGCTTGATATACGGCCAAAAACCAGGCGATGGGCATTAGTAACAGCAAGGACAGCAAATTAAAGCTCAAACGATAGTACCGAGGTACCAGCGGATGGAGGCGATACAGTCGGCTTTTCACTGAATTAGCCGCTAACGTTGAATGAATTATATAATAAATCAACCACATAGATGACAAAACCCAAAAATCACTAGAACTGTTCAATGTCTTTCACCCGTCTTTCATCCGGTAACTGTGGTAATTTCTTACAATTGTTATACAATTTAGATCTGAACCTCAGGGGCTAATCCAGGAAACCTTACAAACGCCTGGATCATAATTAAAAGATTATAATATTCAAGTGGACTACTTAACCATTTACATTAGTACGATAGCGGCTACCATTCTGCTCATGTCAGTTTGGGTCGGCTTACGCTGCTATAAAAACGAAGGTTTACGACCGTTTCGTTCCCTGTGGTCCGTACTCATAGAAATGACAGTGTGCTCGGTTGGTTACGGGGTGTTTTTATTTGTTGTCACCTTGGCCATTGGCGTAGCTATCTGGTTGCTTTTATTAGGTTTTGTCTACATACCGGCAGACTTATACCACAACACCATTGGCGGCCAGGCCATGGAGCAGTTAGTCAACAAGATTTCGCCCTATATTCACCGCAGCCATGACACCCCAGGCATCACCGGTCAGCCCATATTGGACTATTGCACCTTAAGCGTGTTGATATTGGCGCCCCTGGCTGGAATCTGGGCAACGTTTAATAACCACAAACCGAAGAAAAAACCGCCTCCCGCCTCACCGCCGGATAATTCACCCGACGAGAGCCACTCCAGCCCCACAACAACGCCTTGATCGCCCCCGCTAGGGCCAAATTCCGCGCTCCAATGTGACATGCGCCAGCCGTTCTACAGCCAACATCATAGCAGCCGTACGCAAATTGACAGGATCTTCACTCGGTTTTTGTTCCTGTTCCTGCAGCATTTTTTTCCAGCGATCCACCACAGCGTCAGCTGCCCGGTTCATTTTCAAACGCAGTTTCTTGTTAACCTCGTCAAAATCCCATTCTTCATTTTCGATGTTTTGCACCCATTCGAAATAGCTCACCGTCACCCCTCCGGCGTTGGCAAGAATATCCGGGATCACAAACACGCCTCGCCTGGCTAAACTATCATCAGCTGCTAAGGTGGTCGGGCTGTTAGCCGCTTCAACAACCATTTTGGCCTGCACACGATCCACATTGGACAGACGAATCTGACAACTCAAGGCGGCGGGGATCAGAATATCACAGGGGATAGTCAACAAATCTTCATTGGTAATCGTCAAAGTGTCCGGTAATCCCACCACAGAACCGTGCTGCGCCTTGTAAGCGAGAGCGGCAGAAATATCCAGACCCTTTTCGTTGTATATCCCACCTTGGGAATCACTGACGGCAACAATTACGGCACCGGCCTCAGCAAACAAAGTGGCAACCGCTTCGCCCACATTGCCAAATCCCTGTACCGCGATGCGTGCGCCTTCAACGCTTTCCATGTCGGTAATCAGCTGGTTAGACAATACTCTTTGAGTGGCGTACAGCACCCCCCGCCCGGTGGCGTCCTGTCTTCCCACCGAACCCCCAATTTCCAAAGGTTTTCCCGTAACCACAGGCAGATTGTTTCTTCCCGGATGCATCATGTCGTAGGTATCGTATACCCAGGCCATGGTTTGCGCATCAGTATACAAATCCGGCGCGGGAATATCGGTATGAGGACCGATGTTGTCGCCCAGTTCGGTAATAAAGCGGCGGGTGATACGCCGTAATTCGCGCAGACTGAGTTCTTTGGTGTTGCAAGCCACACCACCCTTGGCACCGCCAAACGGAACCCGTATCAAAGCGCATTTCCAGGTCATCAACTCCGCTAATGCTACTACGGACTCGGCAGTGACATCGGGATGAAACCGAATTCCACCTTTGCCCGGACCCAAAACCCGGTTATGTAACACCCGATGACCTTTGAATATCTGCACCGATCCGTCATCCATCTCAATGGGAAAACAGACCGATATCGTGCGTTTGGGAGAATTAAGAAAACCGATAACACCGCGTTTCATATCATCCAAATGCTCTATGGCCCGCAATAACTGGGCTTGGGTGATATGCAAAGGATCCAGGTCTTCAGCTGGCTCAAGTTTTTCCACATCCACCGGTTTATTCACTGTCACCTCAGCTTAGCCCATCTATTTGAGCCCCGTTAAATCACATCAGACTGCAACCACCGCCGCAACATGGCCCTTGCCCACACGGAGGAGTGGTCTCACCTAAGCGTCCGCTTTTAACAATTTGTCCGCCAGTTGCCAATTTATGTACAGGTGTATCTGACGGGGTCGTACCGGGATCAATTCCGGCTTTTTGACAAAGCTCGCCCCAGCTGCGTATCTCATCGGCCATGGAATGGCGAACTTCAATGACCCGTTCATTGAAGTCGCACTTGTAGTCATATGTGGGCATGTCTAAACTCCCTATTTATAAATTTAACACATTCTTTATACATACCGATTTTCGCCAGTGTGCTATTCTATGTATGCATTTGTATCGTAAAGTATTTTTCACTTCCCATTACACACCTGATATTGGGAACGCTTTAGTTTTCTTTAGTTAATAGCTATTCACTCCGATATACCCAAGAAGGGGGTGGATACAGGCATAGCGGATGCAAATAACATATGATTGAACATTAACAGATTCAAGGTAATTCTATGTTACGCCAAGGAATAATTATCACCACATGTATATACCTGCTCGCCGCTGTATCAGTGGGTTGGGCCGGTGAAACTCCGTTTGTGGATAGTCGCATCTTAAAAAAATTTCTAGATCCGAACCAGTTAAAATTACACTCCAGCACCGTTATCGTTAAAGACAGTCGAGAACAAGTCACTTTATACAGCAAAAATTCCAGGGAATCTCTGGCCATGGCATCTATCACAAAATTGATGACTGCCATGATTGTACTGGACTCTAACCAGGCGTTGGATGAATACATAACCATTTTGCGCGAAGACAAAGATCGTTTGCGTTGGTCCCGTTCACGTTTGAAATACGGTTCCATACTCACCCGGGGAGAATTGTTGCAGTTGGCTCTCGCCGCTTCTGAAAATCGCGCAGCGTCGGCTCTGGCCCGCACCTACCCCGGCGGAAAGGCAGCGTTCATCAAAGCCATGAACCGAAAAGCGCAAATACTGGGTATGCACAATACGACATTCGCAGATGCCTCCGGCTTACACCCCGACAATGTAGCCAGTGCCAATGACTTGATTATTTTGCTGGAAACCGCTTACTACTACCCGTTGATTCGCAGCATGAGTACCGTCGATAAAGGCGAGGTTCTGAATGCCAGAAACAACCATTCCATAAAGTTTATCAACACAAACCGACTGCTACGTAGCGACAGCTGGAAAATCGACTTAAGTAAAACGGGGTTTACCTCAGATGCAGGTTATTGCCTGGTTATGTTTGCTGAAATTGCCGAACGTCCCGTGACCATTGTGCTGCTCAATTCATGGGGCAAATACAGCAAATACGGCGACGCCAACCGAATTCGCAATTGGATACTTGCCAATTTCAAAAAAGCCAAGCGTTATTATTCCAATGTAGCAAATAACATTTAACTGTTAACAACGTCACTGTTTGTTCGTTCGCTGACGTCCCCTTCCCGGTCTGTGACACGTTTCACGGCACAATTCCCACCACTTGTTATAGTTAGTGAGTTTTCATCTCGCCTGGTGTCAAAGGGGTAGTCATATGTTGCGTAACATTAAAAAGCTGCTGCTTAACTTGTTTTTGCATATAACAGAAGAAGTAACAGACCGCATCACCTGGAAACGCGAGCCTGTGTTTCACAAAAGCGACGCGGAAACCGAAGATTCAATTACTATCGACTTTGATTGAGGCAATCCATCGGTAACGTCAAGAAAACATCATTTCCATATCCAACTCACCGGATGCATCGGACCACATGAGCGTGCCGCCGGTTTCACGAAATTTTTTCAAAATATTACGGACAAAACAGAAAGCCAAACACATAGACTGGAATGAATCCACACCATTCACATGGTAGGTATTATCCAGTAAACCGTCGATGGTAATCTCATTGCTCCATTCTCCGCCTTCCTGGACCGGGGCACTGATTTGAATAGTCACCGCCAATGTCTGACCGGCGTTGGTAATGCAATGCAGTTTTCTCTCAATTAAGGCTTCCACGGGCCCCCAACCTCCTGTTTGTATTCACAATGTGTGTGCCAGTGGAAAACATCCGTGAGAATTGATGCTTAAAACCGGTGCCAAAATTCCCAATTATTCAAGCAGATAATATGCCAGAGCATCAACATTCAAAATCGTGTGAAAATACCAGTAAAACCGCAAGAAAACCTAAGGGAGTTTGTAGTGTTGTTGAAACAGATTATCAATGCCACATTCCAATTGTTCAAACCAGTTTAAAAATTCGTTGATTATTTCTTTACCCTGAAAGGGCCGGCCATGTTGAGGCACAATCATCTCCGGATCCAACTCTCGAATCATATTAACCCATAATCGGCACACTTTATTGGAAACCATATAACGTCGATGGAAACCACTCATTTTGGCAATATGTTTTTTAAAATCCTGTACCGGTCGATTCGGTTCAGCATCAACCAAGGAAGCGCCAACATCACCGGAAAATAATATTTTGCTGCTGCAATCATAAAAATGAAAGTTACCGACGGAATGGAGAAAATGTGCCGGAATGGCTTTGATGGTTGCATCACCCAATTTAATATTGGCGCCTTCGTCCGGTATTGGAACAATTCTTCCTTGGCCTTTTTCTTTCATATAACCTGGAACCAGATGGGGAATGAATCGATGCCATAGTTTGGAAATGACTATTTTGGCATCGCTGTAAATCAGCCATTTATCCAGGGAAGAAACTATGTCCGGATCCTGATGTGTTGCAAAAACAAAATCCACATCTTTAACACGAACGTATTTGGCAATGGCCATACTCAAGGGCATATAGGTCAGATCACCACCGGGATCGAATACCGCGGAATGATCTTTGTTCACAATGACCAATTGATTGGATTGTATGCCTTCACCGGTGACCAAATCGGTAAAAGTCATGACTTTGTGACCGTCACTTTCATAAAGAATATTTGCCTGCATAATGGCTCCCCAAGCACAAAGAGCCTGCCAGACCTCGGTAATGATAATGAAACCCGGCAAGCTCTATATTATTGTAATAACTGAGTATGTATTTACTGCCAATGTTTTAAACAACGCATGACAGATATTGCCTTTGTACTATTATGACATTTTATGTTGTCGCATCACTTGATATAAATCAATCCAAAAAAAACGGCCACTTATGTGTGGCCGTTTGAAACTTCATTTGAGTCGTATCGTTATGCTTCGCACAACTGTTTGGCTCTGTCATACGCACCCACATTGAATATTTCACTAACACCGTGATGCTTGAGTTTTTCTGCAGCAATATGACTTCGAGTCCCACTATTGCAAAAAACCAAACAAACTTTTTCCCGATAGGTTTCCAAATGGTGTTGTAGATCTTCCAAAGGCAAATTGATCGCACCCTGAATAGAGTCCTTCTCATATTCATTGGGACTGCGCACATCCACCAGCATGGCGCCTTGTTGTAATAAAGATTTGGCATTGTCCAGATCAATAGGAGCATGCCATTTACCTAACAACCGCATCAATCCTTCATACATCCACGACAAGGTACAAAAATGCGTGAAAATGACGATAGCTTGTAGAAATAACAACATCACACCGACAACGATCGCAGCCACATTAAAACCCAACAGAAACAAACTGGCTGCAGCCACATTCATTACGCCGGCTGCAAAACAAGCCAGACGACGCTGGAAGGGGTTTTCCGGTAGCTTTACCGCTGAGAACATGTAACGCACTGCGTGATTGTATAATAAATCCATGGGGTGTTTAGCCGGAAAGAAAAATGCCCAGATTCCCAAAAATGCCACGGCATACAAAACAACCGGTAACTGGTAATACAAGGCAAATGCGGTAATAAGGGAACAAACCGCCGGGGTAAACCGCAAGCCCCATTCAAGCTGCTTTAACTCTGTCGGGGTAAATTGTTGATATCCTTGCTGAAATAAACTTTTTTGCTGAAACGTCAAGTCACACGATTTTGCCATTTTGTCCACCTGAATGAGTACGAAGCCAGTATATTAGCAATCTCTTATATTCTCGTCAAGCGCTCAACCATTTCTATTTTGCAAAAAAAAGCCCGCTGCAAGCGGGCTTTGAGTTGTTTAATTCGTGGTTTCAATCAGGCATCACTTTGGCAGCCTGTAAACCTTTGGGGCCGTTTTCCGTTTCATAGCTTACCTTCTGCCCTTCATGGAGCTCTTTAAACCCTGATCCCTGAATTGCCGAATAGTGTACGAATACATCCTTACTCCCGTCATTGGGTGTAATAAAGCCGTAACCTTTATCTTTGTTAAACCATTTTACAATGCCGTTGTTCATATAGAAAAGTTCCTTACCAATTGAAATATAACTGAAAAAAATACTGCTTATTCGTGAATCGTGCTGGGTTTCTTCGAGGGACATTGCGGTTGAACGACGTTACTAATGGCACCGGAAAAATCGATCTAAAAACGCAGATATTCATTAAAAAGTATAATTGAGATTGTTTGAAAATAAACCAGACATTGAAAAAATTCGATCTGTGTCTCAGTTTTTCCCCGGTTTTCTTTGCCTCGTCATTGCTTTTGGTGCTATAAGTTGCCACTAGTCACTGACAAGTGA
Source organism: Gammaproteobacteria bacterium (assembly GCA_029882975.1). Classification (NCBI taxonomy): domain Bacteria; kingdom Pseudomonadati; phylum Pseudomonadota; class Gammaproteobacteria; species Gammaproteobacteria bacterium. The sequence goes on along the minus strand of JAOUJW010000010.1, from coordinate 94,561 downwards.
CATTCAATCGATAAAAATTCCAGGGGGACATTCATGATCATCCGCAATATGTATCGTTTGACCATAATAGGCGATCTAAAATAAAGAACTAACAGCAAAACCCGGCAACTCTGAGTTTGCTAGAGTCTTGATAAGGAAATTGATTAAGGCTTGGTTCAAAGCACTCGGATTTGTCGGGTTACCCGCTACGCATGGACACATTACTTAACGTGTTAAAGATTGCCGCGATTGCTTACATCGCCATGTTGGCGTTGTTGTACTTTATGCAACCCGGTTTGATCTACTATCCCAAAATGCCTTCCAGGGAAATCCAAGCCACCCCCGGGAACCTCGGCCTGGCATTTGAAGATGTTACACTGAACACCCGTGATGGAATTTCCCTTCATGCCTGGTACATCCCTCATCCAAACCAAAACGGTGTGTTACTGTTTTTCCACGGCAACGCCGGAAATATTTCGCATCGACTCGACTCGATTCAACTTTTTCATCAGTTGGGTTTTAGCGTATTCATTCCGGACTACCGGGGCTATGGGCGCAGTCAGGGTTCTCCGTCTGAATCCGGCACATACAAGGATGCCGATGCGGCGATAGAGTATTTAACTCAACAGCGGGGAATCGCCTCAGAAACCATTACCGTTTTCGGCCGATCTCTGGGAGGCGCAATCGCCGGCTACACAGCAGCGAACTACCCGGTCGCCGGCTTGATATTAGAGTCGACCTTTACCTCTGCTAAAGACATGGCAGCCCGTGTGGTACCCTGGCCGGTTTTTCCTGTACGACTGTTGTCGCGCTACTCCTATGATTCGCGAAAACGCTTAGAGCAGATTCAGTGCCCTATTTTAATTGTGCACAGCCCTGAAGATGAAGTGATCCCTTATGCGCATGGACTTAGCTTATATGAAACCGCACAGCAGCCCAAACAACTGCTTACCATTCACGGTGGACACAACGATGGCTTTCTACTTAGCGGTGACATCTATAAGCATGGATTAAAACAATTCTTATCAAACCATGTTTATCGGAGAAAACACTAAGGTTTACATTTTTTCCAGGACGCGAATACCTAACAGCTGTAAACCCAACTTGATCGTGGAAGCCGTTACATCACACAGCAACATTCGTGTAATACGACTGTTGTCGCTATCGGCCTTAATCACCGGGCAAGCTTCGAAAAAAGTGGAAAACGCAGTGGCCAGTTCAAACAGGTAATTACACAATCGATGCGGTTCCAAACTGGACGCCACTGAATCCACTGAGCCGCTGAACTGGCTCAGTTTCAAGCACAGAGCTTTTTCCGCGTCGTGCACCATGGTTAGTTGCTCCGGTGTTAACGTGGATGGATCAAATTGACCAGCGCTACCTTCCAGGGCTTTGCGAAATATGGATCGAACCCGAGTGTAGGCGTATTGAATATAAGGCGCGGTATTACCTTCCATTGCCAACATGCGGCTCCAGGAAAACACGTAGTCCTTGATTCTATCTCCACTGAGATCAGCGTATTTGATGGCACCAATCCCCACCGTTGCTGCAATGTTGTCTTGCTCGTCTGACGTCAATCCTGGGTTTTTTTCTTTGACCACTTCGGTGGCACGACGTTTAGCCTCATCAATAAGGTCGATTAATCGCACTACCTCACCGCTGCGGGTTTTAAAGGGTTTGCCGTCTTCACCCAACACCGAACCAAAGGGAACGTGCTCTAAAGAGCTGTCGCCCACCCAACCGGCTTTTTGGGCTGTGGCAAACACCATGGCAAAATGTTGAATCTGCCGAGCATCGGTCACATAGATAACTCGGTGTGCATTTAATGTGTGTAAGCGATATTCCAGGCACGCCAGGTCGGTGGTGGCATACAAATAACCCCCGTCGGATTTTTGTATAATCAAGGGAATCTCGGCAACATCCGGCAAGTGCACCACTTGCGCCCCTTGGTCCAGGGTGGCCAGTTGCTGCTGTTGTAATTGCTCCACTGTCTGCGACAGGTGCTTATTATAACTGCTCTCACCCCGAATATGATCGTTGCTTAGGGTGACATCCAACTGTTGATATACCGAACTGAAATAGCGTTCAGACAATTCCACCAATGATTTCCATATGGCTACCGATTGAGGGTCGCCGCCTTGCAAGGCCACCACGCGTTCACGGCTGCGCGCCTTAAATTCCTCATCCGCATCAAAACGCTGTTTGGATTCCTGGTACAAGGCATTTAAATCACCGTAGGCCGCATTGGCATCGGCACTCCAGCCTTTATCCAATAAGTTCTCAATAAGCATGCCGAACTGGGTACCCCAATCCCCTACATGGTTTTGGCGTATGACTTTGTGCCCCTGAAACTCCAGGGTTCGAGCGATGGCGTCTCCAATGATGGTGCTGCGTAAATGCCCCACATGCATTTCTTTGGCGACATTAGGGCCGGAATAGTCCACCACCACGGTTTGTGGTTGCTCTGTCACACGAATACCCAAGCGTTCATCACCGGCTAATTGCAAACAATAGCGGCACAACGCAGCGGCCGAAAACCGCACATTAACAAAGCCCGGCCCGGCGATGTCCACACTTTCGCAAAGATCATCCAATTGCAAACAGTCACACACCTGTGTCGCCACCTCACGCGGATTGCGCTTTAAGGTTTTTGCCAGACCCATAGCGAAATTGGCCTGAAAATCTCCAAAACGGGGATCCTGGGTGGGGCGGATGAGGGGGTCCATGTGAGCGTAGTCGGATCCAAAAGCCTGAACAAAGGCGTCTTTAAATCGTTGCACTAAAAGCTGGGTCAAACTCATTGATCTGTGTACTCGGCGAATAAAAGCCTGCCATTATCAACCAGGCAGGCAAAAATGGAAAGAGCAAACACTAAAACGCCCTAAACACTTGAGCTCACACCACTATTGCTTTGGTTTCGGCCCCAAGCATTGCTCAATCTGCTCTCGATTCAGGCTCTCATATTGTTCCAGTTGGGCCACCAGCTGCTCCAAACCCTGACGATGATTTTGAATCACAGCCCTGGCATGTAACTCTGCATCCAGTAATAGTTTTTTCACAGCATCATCTACTTCTTCCGCTGAATGCTCGCTGTAATGACGTGGCTGGGCAATATCTCGGCCTAAGAACGGATGTTCCTCAGACTCGCGTAAATCTACCGGTCCTATTTCCTCCGACATACCCCAGCGGGATACCATAGCCCTGGCAATAGCACTGGCTTGATGAATATCGTCATCAGCACCGGAACTGACCGAACCCAACAGATCTTTCTCGGCCACCCTACCGCCAAGTACCACAGCCAATCGATCCTTCAAATAGTCCTCGGGCAAGGTATGACGCTCATGTTCCGGTAACTGTTGCGTCGCCCCCAAAGCACGGCCTCTGGGTATGATACTGACTTTGTATAACGCATCGGCATTGGGGAGGAAATAAGCCACGACAGTATGCCCGGATTCGTGCACTGCCAAACGGTGCCTTTCTTCCTCTGTCATTACCAAAGCCCGTTCCGTACCCATAATCACCTTATCATGCACATCGTCGAAATGACGCATATGGACTTCGTTAAGGTTCTCTCGAGCAGCTAAGATGGCGGCTTCATTGACCAGGTTTTTCAGATCGGCCCCTGAAAAACCGGGGGTCGCCTGAGCAACCCGCCTTAAATCCACATCCTCAGCCATCGGTGACAACTGACTGTGGACTTTCAAAATAGCTTCCCGGTCGGCCACGTCGGGTAGATCCAAAGTCACGTGCCGATCAAATCGGCCTGGACGCAATAAAGCCGGGTCCAATACATCAGGACGGTTTGTCGCTGCCAACACAATCACAGCTTCATGCCCTGCGAAACCGTCCATTTCCGCCAAAATCTGATTCAAAGTCTGTTCCCGCTCATCGTGTCCCCCACCTAATCCCGTACCACGAGTACGCCCCACGCTGTCCAATTCGTCGATGAAAATAATGCTGGGTGCATGGCGCTTGGCCGAGTCGAACAAACTGCGGACTCGGGAAGCTCCCACGCCCACAAAAACTTCTATAAATTCAGAACCGGAAATGGAATGAAAGGGCACGCCGGCCTCTCCCGCCAACGCTTTTGCCATAAGGGTTTTCCCTGTTCCCGGAGGCCCCATGAGCAACACCCCGCGGGGAATTTCCGCACCCATTTTCAGATATTTCTGTGGATTTTTTAGATAATCCACAATTTCCATGATTTCCTGTTTCGCGGCAGCTTGCCCTGCCACATCCTCAAATCTAATATCGGGAATAACGGTTTGCTTACGCGACAAGTCCAAAAACCGCTGTAAATCACCTCCCGCTCCCCCCATTCCTCCGCCTATCCCTCGTCTGGCCTGGCGCACAAACCAAATCAGCACTACAAAGAACACCACCCAGGGCAATAAAGACAGAATAAACGCAGACAACATCCCCGGCTGCTTTTCCTTTTCCACCTTAATTTTAACCTCGGCTTGTTCCAATGCCTGTAACAGGTTCTCTTCACCGAAGGGGGGAATCCGGGTGATAAAATGGGTGGAGTTTTGACCCTTAGGACCAATAGGTAGCGCATCAAACAAATGACCTTCCAGAGTTTCGCCTCGGATGATTACCTCATGAACGTTTTCCTGGCTCAAATATAACTTGAAATCGCTGTAGTTGATTTCGTAAACGGGGTCCCGCCCCTGCCCCATGTATAGGAGAAAATAGCTGACGGAAAAAACCACGGTGATAACGATGTAGACCAAAAGCGCAGAGTTGCGCGGTGGCTTTTCGCCCGGCCCAAACTCCGGCACCTCGGCATACGGATCTATTTTTTGACCGGTCATAAACTATGAAAGGGCCCCGTGACTTCATAGGTTCGCCCACCTTCCGGAGCCCCTAAAAACCCCCGCTGCGAACTGAAATACAATCTTGTGTAATCGGGATTAAACGCCACTCCCGTGACCTCGGATAAACCCTGTGAAGCCAGCTGTGCCACCGCTCGGGTGCGACCATCATGCGTCAATTTCACCACCTGAAAATCACCACCGTCCTCAGCGACGTATAAGCTCCCCAGCCTATCTGCAACAAGTGCATCCACACCTTGTAATATGCCGTAGGAACCCGTGTTTTTGTCCTTCTTATTTCCATCATAGATGACTTGAATGGTGGAGTTATTGACGTACAACACCCAAACACGGTTGTCGCGCTTGGTGGTAAAATACACTTTACCGTCGTAGTAACAAATCCCTTCGCCACCGCGAAATACTCGGCGCTGCTTAACTTGATACCGGGTAGGTATTGTGTCTGCATTGGGATCGGGAACGATTTCCCAAGCCAGTTTATCAGGTTCCCCGGATATACCAATAGCTACTTCCAACAAACCTTGAGATAAATCAACCGCACCATTGTCACTTATATTTGGTGTAAAGCGATAGAGACAGCCGTCTTTCTCGTCTTCGGTCATATAGATCTTCAGAGTACTGGGTTCCACTACAGCCGACTCATGCTTGAATATGCCCATTTGGGTTCTGACCATGGCCGGGTTCTTTCCCATAGGGTCACACTCCCAAACCCGCCCATTATGGACCTCTTCACAAGACAACCAGCTCCCCCAGGGTGTCACGCAACCCCCACAGTTTCTGTTTCCCCCTTCCAAAATCGAGTACGCAGACACAATCTCTGCTGCGCCATTAAAGCGAATCACCCCCACTTTGCCTTTTTTTGGCATTTCACTGTTGGAAATATACAGCCAGCCGCCATCGTCCAGGGCGACAGTGCCGCCGCCGTCGGGAGCGGCATGCCACTGATACGGAGAATCGGGATGTACCCGTTCTCCGGATTGGGCAATGAGTCGAGACGTAAAACCCTGCGGTAACCGAACTGAATTTTCATCCGCCGACAGCAAGGTATCGGGTGGCTTTTGGTTTTTGCAAGCACTGAGAAACGTCGCGGGAAAAGCCACGCATGCTGCGCCGGCTTTTAGAAAGTTACGTCTGGAATGATGTCGCCTCACGACATTGGGAACCTCTTGTTGATCACCATACCTATTTTACGCTATTTTGCCAATTAACGCTTGGCCTGCACCAATAATCGGTTCTCTTGCACCACAACGCTGTGCTGACTCAGCCGGAAATTAATTTTTCCTTTTCGAAACGGATGTTGCATCACCGGTCTGAATATCTCTGTAACATCAAACAACAATCGTTCCAGGAACCTATCCTTATATAGCAGTTCATTAATGAGATTGGCCAGGGCTTTATCAAGAGGCGGAATTATATTGTCAATATCAAGAAAACTCACCGCCAAGTATGGGCGCAAAAATACTTTTTTACCCCTTGTTTCCAAACGGGGAGCCAATTGGATGACTATATCTTTCACCGCTATGGTATTGCTGGAAACAATCCCTTTTAACACAGCCTTACCGCTGCCACCTATGGCTAAGGCACCTTTTTCCCCGGCGCGAAAACGGGTCAATTTCTCCAATACAATATAACTATCATCCAAGTGATGTACTTTGGAATTTTGCAAAGGTATTCGGAATCCCTCGCCAATAAAATTATTAATGAGCTTCTTGATCATGGTGTCACTGAATTCCAATGTAACATCCGGATCAGTCAGCTCAGGGTTCAGTGGCGGTAACTGTACGGGTTCGACACCGCCCCATAGGGTAATGATTCTATCACCGATCTCGCCAGTGCCTGAATCCACAGAGGGAATGGTAGATGTCGCGCCGCAAGCCACCAGGAAAACGGCGAACAGCTCCAACACAAGAATTCGCGTCAGCTTGCGCATCTTGCAGTCCTTATAAACGAGCCGCGATGAACATGCGGTCCTTATTAACATTTACAGAGATTTGTTGCGGCATTATGTTTACTTTCCGTTCTTGACCAAACAGGGAAATTTCCTGACTCACGGCCAGCAAAGGCGTTAAGTCTCTTTCCAGTAAATAGCCTTTCCCTAGCACCAATTCCTCAGCAATAGAAGCAAATAGCTTATCCACCACCGAAGAGTGATTTGCAATATCGATGTAGGTCATCCGCGCTTTAAGGCGCAACCAGGTTCGGTTGCCCTGAGTAACCACCGTAGGCGCGAATTGCATTGTGGCACTATTGACCTTTATACCTGCTTTTACCAAACCTCGGAATCCGGCATAACCGTCGTTAAAAAATGCCATAATCACGTTACGTTTTTCGTTAAATGCGATTCTCACCTTACGTAATTTAAAATAGCTATTGGTAACGTCCGAATCCAAAGCAATGGGGCTGCTCATTAATTCGCTGATCATTTGTTGCAAATAAGCTTGTTTGATGGTGATTTGGACATTGGCCCCCTCAATGGTTTGCTTGGGATTCTTAAGCCCCGGCGGAAATGATTTGGACTTCTGTAGTATGTTAACAATTTTATCGCTTCCATACTGCGCTTTTTCCAGTACGTCCAACGCAGCGCGTTGAGCGTCTTCCAACTCGTCTGACCATTGCCGGGTTACCGGATCCAGATGTTGTTTTTTGAATTGCTGCCAATGCCCGTTGATGCTGTCGCTAAGTTCAGTCTCAGCCAAAACAGTCGCTGAGGTGGTGGCCACATTTTGCGCTGCCTGCGATTGTGTTGACACCGCTGCTGCTTCTTGTGGCCCTGCCACAGGCACCCCTGGCACCAGAGCCAATAATAGTGCGATCAATCCTCTATAAGTTGATAGTCCTTTCATTTTCAATACTCCTGATTGTGACCCTATAGCCCCAGTAAACATAGCACAGCTTCCCAACTACGGAGAAAAGCCATGATTAAAGAGGTAAAACAAGCGATGATTTTCGACTAAGATTGGGAAATCGATTGCGAAAGCAGTTGAAACAAAGAGTCCGTATGTTGCAACTTCCCCTCTTCGTTGCGCAAAGCCACATAAGCCTTGGCGTCGACAACGACAGTATCTTTCCTCGTGATAGTCTGTGCAAACAACAACCTTAGGGGTGAATGCTGTTTTATCACGACACTGACTTCAAATTGATCACCGCTGTGTAAAGACTGTTTGTAGTCTATTTCCATGCGTACCAAAACCGCGTGAATTCCCTCTTGCAGCAACGCACTAAAAGATTTTCCCCGTGAGCCTAAAAACTCGTGACGGGCATGCTCCAAATAATTTTGATATACGGCATTATTGACAATACCCTGCATGTCGCACTCATAATCCCGGACACTCATTGGGATTTTAAACATCATTCCAAACCCTCCAAGCCCGTAAATAGCAAACGATAAAACAATACGGCTTTTTTTAAATCTTCAATACGAACCCGCTCATCCACACCATGATAGCGTTTTATATCCTCTCTGCTTATCCGGTTAAAACGAAACCGGTAAACATTTTCACTAACACTGCGGTAATGTTTAGAATCGGTACCGGCGACTGTTAAAGACGGTACAGCAACAATGGTCGGATCGACCTGGCTTAAGCTCGATGTAATGTGGCGAAACCCGGTGGCATCAATCGATGCGACAGGTGAGGGCTCATGAATCTTACCGAAGGGCTTAAATTCCAGCTCCCTATCTCCCGCTAAGCCCCGCAGTCGCAACAAAACCCGGTCACTGCTGTCACCGGGATGCAAGCGAAAATTAATCATCACTTTGGCTTGAGCCGGTAACACATTATCTGCTACGCCTGCATTAAACATAGTGACTGCGGCGGTGGTGCGAATCACCGCATTCGTACTGGGGGCACGACTTAACTGAGACAACACCAAAGGTTCAAATAACCACAAATTGGAAAACACCATACGCTGAGCCCAAGGCATATGAGGAGCCAGCCCTATGAACATATCCCGAACCGGAGCCCGTAAGACGGCTTCCGCAGGATGAGCTTCTACAGCGGTAACAAAAGCACTCAATTCACCCACGGCAGTGGATGGCGGAGGAACTGAAGAATGACCGCCGTTGCTGTGCCGGGTCACCTCGTAGCTGACATAACCTTTTTCCGCGACACCGATCAAAGCCACAGCCGGGACAACCCCAGGCACCACTCCTTGGGTTATCATTCCCCCTTCATCCAAAATGTATTCCGCTTTCACATTTCGTTGCTGTAAATACCGAGCAAGATGGACAGCGCCTTCGTTGCCGCCGGTTTCCTCGTCGTGACCCAAAGCCAGGTAAATATCCCGTTGCGGTTCCTGACCATCTGCCATCATCATCTCCAAAGCCTGGAGAATAGCGATCAAAGCCCCCTTGTCGTCCATGCTACCACGTCCCCAAACGTAACCGTCACGAAGGGTCCCGGAAAACGGAGGCTCTGTCCAACGAGTAATATTTGGCGCAGGCACCACATCAAAATGAGCCAAGACGATGATGGGTTTTAGATCACGGCGCTTTCCCTGCAGATGAAATAATAGTGAGTATTGATTGATTTGCAGTGGTGGTGCACTTTGGTGCAATAAGGGAAACTGCTGCTGCAGTAAGCTGTGAAAGTTCAAAAACGTTTTAGCATTGAAATAGTTAGGATCCGAAATGGTTGCCTGTTGAACTGCCAGTGAAAGTTTCTGCACTACCGCGTCGTCCACTAACGTCAGGTCCGTTGCAGCCCTTACTTCGGGAGCAGAGGCCACTGTGCGCACTGCGAGAATGAGCGCCAAGCCAAACAACATCGTTGCTATCAGCACCAACAGCTTTACCAATACTTTCATTTCGCTTTCCCTGTCTTACCCTGCCGTCTAACGGAAATGTTTAACAAAAAATTACATTCACCGATCGTGCACACATTTTGCTTATCTATAATCGTTTTTATGGTTAAATTTATGCAGCTTGAAAAATCCCGTACCAACGTTTGAAAACACTATATCATGTCACAACCTGTTAACATTGTCTCCACAAGCCTATCGGAACAGGATCAAGCGACGGACTTGTCATCCGTTACCGCGATCCAATGCCAATATATTACGCCAAATGGCAAACCTTGCCAGGAACCCGTAGAGGAAGGAGAGTATTGCAAGTGGCATGATTCGGAACAAATTCGTACCGACCCGGCTATTCGCCTGAATCTTCAAAGTCAAATCCGAAAAGTAAAAGTGGCGCAGGGCTACAAACTCGCTTTCGTGGACCTGCGCGACATTGATTTGATTCATCACGGCTCCAATGATGGCTATCAAATGCTAAACACGGATTTTTACCGCGCTGACTTGCGCGGGGCGCATATGTTTCGCCTTAACTTAAGCAACAGTTCCTTAATGAAAACCAACCTCAAAGGCGCCAATCTTCACAGCGTCAATCTCACCAATGCCAATTTGTTGGGAACTATACTGGATAAAACCCGTTTGGAAGGGGTTATATGGGGAGAGAAGGTCCTCCAGGAAAACCAGGCGGAAATATGTTCCGACCCGGAACAAAAGGCTCTCTTACTCAATGAAGCGGAAGAGGTCTACCGCAACCTGCGCACGATTCTGGACGGACAAGGTCACTCCCATACGGCCGGCTATTTCTTTCGGCGGGAAATGATCATGAAACGGTTTCAAATGCCACGCTTTTCAATACAGCGCTTGGGTTCCAAATTATTGGATTTGTTCAGCGGTTATGGCGAACAACCAACCCGTGTGATTTTATTTTCCATGACGGTGATTGCAATATTTATGGTGTTGTTCGCGTTGTTTGGGGTGAAATCCAACGGTGAAATTGTCCAATTAAGCAGCACAATGTCATTACAACAGAATTTCGGCACCCTGATGGAATGTCTGTATTTCAGCGTTGTCACCTTCACCACATTGGGATACGGCGACATTACGCCGTTTCAAATCACCCGGCTCATGGCAGCAACAGAAGCTTTCGTTGGGGCTTTCACCATGGCAGTGTTCGTGGTTATGGTGGTCAAGAAGATGTCCCGATGACTGCGTAAAACACAACCAATCCAACCCACCCACCGAATCGTATAAGCGCCGGGGAACTATACACAGACTTATCCACAGTTTTAGTGGAAATACATGAAACATCGGTAATGTTTCACGCTCCAGCAATGTTAGGTCCAAGCGCTTTAAACCGTCTGACATAGAGACTACAATACGCGGCTCAACTTAATTAACCCGCGGTATTGCAGTTGCATGAGTCAGTTACAGTCACCTTTTACCCCTAACATCCATCGGAAAACGGGGTTTAAAACCCATTGGGGCCGCCTCTACGGCAGCGCCGCCGCCCTGGCCCTGTGCAATGCCGCACGCCTGGAAAACGCTCCCGTGGTAGCTTTGACCATGGATACGCCCGGTGCCACCCGTTTGGAATACGAATGCCGCTTTTTCGGCGCAGGCACCGAGACATTACCCCTGCTTAGCTTTCCGGATTGGGAAACCCTGCCTTACGACGGTTTTTCCCCTCATCAGGATATCATTTCCGATCGTTTGGCCACCCTGTACCGCTTGCCCCAGTTGCAACAGGGCATTTTGATTGTACCCATTTCCACCCTTATGCATCGCTTGCCGCCCCGCGCATTCTTAGATGCCCACTACTTTGTCATGGATGTGGGTGATGACATCGACCTGGAAGCCTTGCGCCAACGCTTAACTCAGGCGGGTTACCGAGTGGTGTCCCAGGTGATGGAACACGGCGAATTCGCTGTACGGGGCAGTATTGTGGATTTATTTCCCATGGGAGGCTCGCAACCCTACCGCATCGAGTTGTTTGACCGGGAGATCGAAAGCATCCGCACCTTTGATGCCGAAGACCAACGCTCCTTGGAAAAAGTGCAACGCATACGCTTACTGCCTGCCCGGGAGTTCCCATTTACCGACGACTCCATCAAAACCTTTCGGGAAAACTACCGCCAGAGTTTTGAAGGCGACCCGCAAAACAGCCGTATTTATCATGACGTCAGCAATGGCATCACCCCGTCGGGAATAGAGTACTATCTGCCGCTGTTTTTTCAGAATACCGCCGTATTATTCGACTATTTACCGGAAAACACCATTATTGCCGGTTTTGGCGATTATCAGGGTGCAGCCGAGCTTTTTTGGCGGGAAGTCAACACACGCTACGATCAATACCAATACAACAGTGAACGTCCACCCTTACCGCCACGCCAGGGTTTTTTACCGGTTAATGAACTGTATGAAAACATTAATCGTTTTCCTATTGTTACACTACAGAGTTTTAAGCATGAAGATAAACCTGACAATTACAACTTCAGCAGTATCAAACCCCAAAGTCTGAATATCGATTCCCGCGCCGCCAACCCCACGGAAAAACTGGAACTGTTTCTCAACAGTTATGACGGCCAGGTTTTATTCGCCGCCGAATCCACCGGACGACGCGAGAGTCTTGCCGATTTGCTCAAAGAACGGGGAATAAAAACCACCGTTGTTGATAGTTGGCAGCAGTTTCTGCAAAGCGGCACCAGCCCTGCTATCACTGTTGCCGCGCTGCAGCAAGGCCTGCAACTGGAAGATCCGCATCTGGTGGTTATTGCCGAAGCTCAGTTGTACGGCGAGCAAGTGCTGCAACAACGCCGCCGTCGCGCCAAACAGCGTGATCCGGATTTGGTCATTCGCAATCTGGTGGAACTGGAGCCCGGCTCTCCCGTAGTGCATGAAGATCACGGCGTGGGCCGTTACCAAGGCCTGCAAGTATTGCAAGTGGGCGCCACAGAACAGGAATTCTTAACCCTGGAATACGCCGGTAAAGATAAACTCTATGTGCCGGTGGCCTCCTTGCATTTAATCAGCCGTTATACCGGTGCTTCTCCCGAGACGGCACCCCTGCACAAGCTGGGCAGTCCACACTGGGAAAAAGTCAAACGCAAAGCACGGGAAAAAGCCCGTGACGTGGCGGCAGAACTGTTGGATATTTATGCCCGGCGCGAAGCCCGCAAAGGCTATTCCTATCAGTTGGACAAAGAAGGCTATCAAACCTTCAGCCGCGCCTTTCCCTTTGAAGAAACCCCGGATCAGGAGGATGCCATCACCGGTGTGATTCAGGACATGCGTTCCGACAAACCCATGGACCGACTGGTGTGCGGCGATGTCGGCTTCGGTAAAACCGAAGTGGCCATGCGAGCGGCTTTTGTGGCGGTACAAGATGGCAAACAAGTGGCCATGTTGGTGCCCACCACACTGCTGGCACAACAACACTACGAAAATTTTCAAGACCGTTTTGCCGACTGGCCGGTTAAAATACAGTCCCTATCCCGGTTTCGCTCCAAAAAAGAACAAGACGAGATCCTCAAGGGTCTGGAGAGCGGAACCGTGGACATTATTATCGGTACGCACAAACTGATTCAAGATACGGTGAAGTTTAAACGCCTGGGTCTGGTGATCATTGACGAGGAACACCGTTTCGGCGTACGCCAAAAAGAGCAGTTCAAAAAACTGCGCTCGGAAGTGGACCTGCTCACCCTCACCGCCACACCCATTCCCCGTACCCTCAACATGTCCCTCTCCGGTTTGCGCGACTTATCCATTATCGCCACGGCTCCGGCCAAACGCATGGCGGTAAAAACTTTTACCAGCCAATGGAACGATACTCAAATCCAGGAAGCCTGCATGCGTGAGATTCGCCGCGGCGGTCAAGTATTTTTCCTGCACAATCAGGTGGAAACCATCGAAAAAATGGCGGCACAAATTGCCGCTTTGTTGCCGGAAGCCAAGGTGGAAATTGCCCACGGGCAAATGCGCGAGCGGGAATTGGAACGCGTTATGGCGGATTTCTATCACCAACGTTTCAGTATACTGGTCTGCACCACCATCATTGAAACCGGCATTGACGTTCCCAATGCCAACACCATCATCATTAACCGCGCCGATCGTTTTGGCCTGGCCCAACTGTACCAATTACGCGGTCGTGTGGGACGCTCCCATCACCAGGCCTATGCCTATCTCATCACACCCCCGCCCAAGTCCATGACCGCCGATGCCGTCAAACGACTGGAAGCCATCGAGTCCATCGAAGACCTGGGCGCCGGCTTCACCCTGGCCACCCACGATTTGGAAATCCGAGGTGCCGGCGAATTGCTGGGCGAAGACCAAAGCGGACAAATGCACGAAATCGGATTTGATATGTATATGGACCTGCTGGAACGGGCCGTCAAAGCCATGAAATCAGGCAAACAACCGGAACTGGACCAACCCCTGGATCACGGTGCCGAAGTGGACTTGGGCATCTCTGCGCTGATCCCCGATGACTATTTACCCGATGTGCACTCACGTTTGATTATGTACAAACGTATTGCCAACGCGGCGGATCAAGCGGAACTGCGGGAACTGCAAGTGGAAATGATCGACCGCTTCGGCTTGTTACCGGAAAACACCAAGAACCTGTTTAGCATAACCGAACTTAAGCTTCTGGCGACACCTCTGGGTATCAAAAAATTGGAATTGGGCAGCGAAGGCGGCCGCATTGTGTTTAACACCAAACCCAATATAGACCCTATGAACATCATTAAGCTGATCCAAACCCAATACAATACCTACAAACTGGAAGGCCAGGACAAACTGCGCATCGTCAAGAAACTGGAAGACCCGGCACAACGGCGGCAGTTTGCGGAGCAGTGTTTAGGTTTGTTGCAGGGCTAAGATATGGTGAACCTAATGATGGCACGATTCATTGCACCACAATTTTGTATTTTCCACCCACAATGTTGTAAGCAAGCGTTAAGGGCTCATCAGCGGAGTACCCGGCTTTCATAATACCGTTCGAGGCTAATTGAATAGAACCCACGGTGATATCCGTACGTCCGCCGGTAGATGGTAAAGTAGCAAGTGTCGCGAAAGGCAGGAGCCGGGAGAGACTATTCCGCCCTACCCGCTACAAGTAGCGTAGCCCGGCTGTAGCCTGCTACCTTGCTACCGATAAAATAATTAATGCACTGAGCGGCGATTGAGACTTCTGAGTTTGAGGTTGTAAGCGGAAATTTCGTCTTTGATGTTAGCCATGGCTTGCAGGGTCATTTTGTTGCGTTTTTCATCGCAGAACACGCCTCCTAAACGCCCGGCGAAGTATTTGGCAACTTGGCACATGCGCTCAAAGGCCAGGACGCCGTCCAAGGGGCCGGGGATTTGCAGAAACAGGGTTAAACCTGCTGTTTCATAACTGCTCAACCGGGAACGGTCAAAATACCCCGGTTCGGTCGCGCTGGCGATACTGAAAACCTTTTGCCTGACTTTTCGGTCCAGGGGGTCGGCTTGTTCATAATAATGATAAATACTCATGTCACCGTAGACCAAAGATGTGGACTCGATACTGGCCTTCACGTCCACACCACGAAACTTGGAAGCTTTTGGGGAAATGACATTAACACAAATAATCAGAGGCTCGACGCCGGGGGGCAGCGGTACCGGAGGCACATAATCCTCCACGACATATTCTTCTTTTCGAGCCGGCTTTGTGTGAAGACGGTCGAATTGCACCAAATCGTCTTCGTTGGTAAGACTTTCAAAATCCCCTTCGCAATCCAACACATGGACATCTTCGTCCATAAAAAAATCGTCTTCGTCATGCTTTTGTAGTGGAGAGAAACCCGGTTCCAAAGACTGCAGATCCAATCCACTTTGTCCGTTCTTACGCTTGACCCTGCGTCCGTTGATGTAGATACCAAGGATAATAAATACCCCGGCAGCGATTAACATCAGCCTAAGATCATTGGCGAAAAATGCCTCAAGGTCTATTTCGATGTTCGGCACGTTCTTCCTCTACGCTTGCCTCAGAGGCTTGCAACCTGCTTGCGACCCTTGGCCGCTCTACCCTTGGGGTACAACTACCCCACTGCCATATCGTAGGCTTCATCCACGTCCACGGCAACAATGCGGGACACACCCGGTTCATGCATGGTAACGCCGTTAAGTTGGTTGGCCATTTCCATGGTAATTTTGTTATGGGTGATAAAAATAAACTGCACATGCTCCGACATTTCCTTAACCATGTTGCAGAATCGGCCCACATTGGCGTCATCCAACGGTGCATCCACCTCATCCAGCATGCAAAAAGGAGCCGGATTCAACTGGAATATGGAAAATACCAGTGCCACTGCCGTCAGCGCTTTTTCACCGCCCGAAAGCAAATGAATACTACTGTTACGTTTACCCGGCGGTCGCGCCATTACTGTTACGCCCGTGTCCAGCAGATCTTCACCGGTGAGCTCCAGATACGATTGACCACCGCCAAACAACCGCGGAAATAACTCTTTGAAACCTTCGTTAACCTTTTCATAGGTCTCTTTAAATCGGGAACGGGTTTCGCGATCGATTTTCTTAATAGCGTTTTCCAACGTCAACAGAGCCTCGCTCAAATCGTCAAATTGAGCATCCAGGTATTCTTTACGCTCCAGCTGTTGCTGATACTCTTCGATAGCGGCCAGATTAATGGGTCCCAGACGCTGAACCCGTTGTGCCATTTTATCCACTTTCTCCTGCCAGAGTGTCTCCTCGGCTTCCGGCGGCATTTGCTCGCACAAAGTGGCGAGATCGTGCCCGGTTTCCTGCAAGGACTCTTCCAGGGTCTGGCGACGTACTTTTTGTTCCTGTTGCGCCATGCGCATCAGATCCATTTCCTGACGTATGGACTCTGAACCCTGTTCCACTTCATGGCGTTCACTGGCCAGCGCTCGCATGGAATGGTCCAGTTCTTCGACACCTCGACGGGCTGCTGTGAGTTGAGCCTCTACGTCAACGCGCCGGTTTAAAAAGTCCTGCAATTCTTCCGCCATTTGTTGCAGCGGTGCTTCACTTTCTTCAATTTGACGTTGCAACTCCTCCCGCCGGGCGGTGAGCTGCTCCAGTTGTTTGTCCATGCGTTGCTGGTTCTGCTCAGTGGAATTCAGTTCGGTACGCATGGTTTGTATTTTCATGGCTATATCATGGGCCACATCCCGATCGTGCCTGGCCACAGAACGGGTATCATCCAAACGTCGACGTAACTCGTCTTTGCTGGCTTCCAACAGTTCTCGCTGTTGCGCAAACTCTTCCATCATACGAATGGCACCGTCCAGAGACCCGCGTGCGGCTTCGGTTTCCTGTTCGCTTTTTAGATTATGGGTTTTTAATTCTTTCACTTCAGCCAGAATGGTTTCACGACGCTGCACAACCTGATCGTAGCGCGCTTGCTTACCACCCAGCTTGGATTGCACTTGCGCTTTTAATTGATTCGCTTGATTGTGTTCGTTCTGTAGTGCTTCTCGTTGCTCCTCCATGGAATGCAGGCTATCGCGCCCCTGTTGCAAATCCGATTGCAACTGTTCGATTTGCGCTTCCAGCACTTGAATATTTTCATTCAAATTAGCCAGTTCCTGTTCGCGCTGTATTACACCCTGTTTTTCGTCGCTTTCCTTAAGAAGTCGCAACCAACCTTTACCAACCCAAACCCCGTCGCGACAAATCAGTGATTGGTGATCCAACAAGCGCGGGCGCAATGCCAGTGCCGAACTTAGATCTTCCACACAATAGACACCCGGCATCAGGGTATTGACGTTCCAGGGCGAGCTGATTTTACTGAGTAAGGACTCACCCAGTTCGCTATTGCTTGCTGCCGGTTCGACAGTCACAGCAGTATCGAACAAAGCCAGGCTGCCGTTTTCAAAACTGCTGAGTATATCACTGACGGAATTCAAACCATCGATGCAAACCGCTTCCAAATTAAAGCCCAGTACGCATTCTACTGCCTTTTCCCATCCAACCTGCACATCAAGGGATTGAGCCAGACGTTGGGCCTGGCCCAATCCGTTTTGCTCCAACCAGGATGTCACCACGCCTTCTTGTTTGCCTAAGGCCGCCTGTTGTAGAGCTTCCAAAGAAGATTGGCGGCCCTGCAGACTTTGTAATTTGCCACGCCGTTCGTTTAGCTGTCGATCCAACTCCACATTGCGTTCACGCTGTTCACTGATCTGGTTCAATTGTTCATGCAGCTGATGTTGCATTTCGTCGCAACGTGCTGTGTTGATCTCCTGTTCACTGTTGAGCTGTTCAATTTCCATCGCCAATGCATCCGGCACTAAAGACTCCAACTCGATCTCGAGGCGCTTCAGGGTATCCAGGGCTCTGAGAATCTGTTGTTCCAGGTGAGCAATGCGGGTACGTTCCACTTCAGCTTTCTGTGCAGGTTCGGCCGCTTTATTATTGAAATCTTCCCACTGTGCTTGCCAGGTATTCATAGCCTGCTCGGCATCCGCCAGTTCTGCAGCAGAATTGCTTTCTTTTTCTCGCGCCAACTCCAAGGCAGGTTGGTTCTCTTCCAAAGCAGCGCTCAGTTCCTCGATGCGGGTAAGATCGGTTTTTATGTGCGCGGACGCTTCATACCAGGACTCTTCCGCAGTTTTCAAATCCTGCTCATTTTGAGTTTTACGTTCCTTGGTGTGAGCAATGGACTGCTCCACCCGGGCGATCTCCGAACCCACACTGTAGTAGCTCGCCTGGATTTCGTTAAACTCCTCGCTGGCTTCCAGATGCTGGTCTCTTTGTTTCTCTATGTCTGCCTCGATGCTGCGCAGTTTGGCTATGACCGCTTCATAACGATTCCGCGTCTCGCCGATCTGTTCCTGTTTAGCTTGGATTTGGCGATCCAAGCCCTGCCAGCGCAACGCCGTTAACTGCGCCTTGAGCAAGCGCTCTTCTTCTTTGAGAATTTTATATTTTTCTGCGGTGCGGGATTGGCGTTGCAACTTATCCAGCTGTTTGGCCAGTTCCTCGCGCAAATCGGTCAAACGTTCCATATTCTCGCGGGTATGGCGAATCCGGGTTTCGGTCTCTTTTCGCCGTTCCTTGTATTTGGAAATTCCGGCAGCTTCCTCCAGGAAAACGCGCAAGTCTTCCGGTCTGGCCTCAATCAATCGAGAAATCATTCCCTGTTCAATAATGGAATAGCTGCGTGGTCCCAGGCCTGTACCTAAAAATATGTCGGTAATATCCCGGCGGCGACAGCGGGTACCGTTTTGGTAATACTGTGACTGACCGTCACGAGAGACCATACGCTTAATGGAAATCTCACTGTATTGGGCATATTGGCCACCCAGAGTGCCGTCGCTGTTATCGAAAATCAGCTCTATGGATGCCTGCCCCACGGGTTTGCGGGTATTGGAACCGTTAAAAATAACGTCGGCCATGGAATCACCGCGCAAATTTTTAGCCGAAGATTCCCCCATTACCCATCGCACCGCATCGATAACATTTGATTTGCCACAGCCGTTGGGCCCGACCACGCCAATTAAATTGGATGGTAGTGGAATGGTGGTCGGGTCTACGAACGACTTAAACCCTGCGAGTTTGATTTTGCTCAAGCGCATGTGAGATCCATGATTCCTTTATTAGATGTTATGACCGGGGTTTTTGAAACCCGACTTGTAATGCTTATTTCGCTTTGCGTGATCGTCCACTGCCTGTGATAAACTACGCCTCCTTATAGAACCAGCCCTGTTTTGTCGGCCATTTATGTCGACCAAAGTTAGCGAGCCAAACTACCATACGAGACCTGTTTATGCCTAGTCAACCCAGCAAAGAAATCGAAACTTTTGATAACCCTAATATTGACAGGGATTATACTATTCGAATAGAAGTGCCGGAATTTACCTGCCTGTGTCCGAAAACGGGACAGCCGGATTTCGCCACATTTTCCATTGAATATGTACCGGATTCGCGTTGTATTGAACTCAAATCCCTTAAATTATACATGTGGTCTTTCAGGGAAGAAGGCGCGTTTCATGAAGCCGTTACTAATCAGATACTTAACGACTTGGTCCAAGCCTGCCAACCGCGTTTCATAAGGTTGAGTGGTGATTTTAATGTACGCGGCGGCATTTATACAACCGTCGTTGTGGAGCACCGCCACCCTGAATGGACCCCGCCTGTTCCCGTACAGCTGCCCTGATTAACTCAATCCATGTTCATTGGCCTGGATCTGGGTACTTCCGGTTGTCGCGCCTGCGTCATTGACTCACACAATCGGGTTCTGGCACAGCAGCGCACCTCTTTTCCCCCGCCTCAAAGCCGGGGCAACGCGGTGGAACAGGATCCGGCCATATGGTGGGACCTGTGCCTGCAAACCCTGGAAGCGGTTATCAACCAAATTGATCCGGCATGCATCCAGTCCATCAGTGTGGATGGCACCTCCGCCACTGTATTACTGTGCGATGCCAACGGCCAGGTCCACAGCCCCGCACTGATGTACAACGATGCCAGAGCCCAGGAGCAAGCCCGACGCATCGCCGCGATAAGCCCAGCCCATTCGGCAGCTCAAGGGCCCAGCTCCACATTGGCCAAAGTGCTCTGGTTCCAGGACAACGGGTATCCTGTGGGTGATTTGAGAATTCTGCATCAGGCGGACTGGATCAGTGGCTGTCTTAGCGGAATTTTTGGTTACACCGATAGCAACAACAGTCTCAAACTGGGTTATGACCCCCTTATAAAATCCCAAACCAACCCATGGCCGAGTTGGTTGGAACAGTTGAATCTTCCCTTGACCGGGTTTCCCAAAGTTTTTGCTCCCGGCCAGACTGTGGCTCACATCAGCCCGTCAATCGCCCAACGGTTACGGTTACCTGCCCATACCCAAATAGTCGCCGGCACCACCGACAGTACAGCGGCTTTCATCGCCTCCGGGGCTCATGTGGCGGGAGACGCCGTCACCTCGCTGGGTTCCACCTTGGTGCTCAAATTACTCAGCGACAAACCTTTATTTGCCCCTGAGTACGGAATCTACAGCCAACCATTTTTCGGCCGCTGGCTTGTGGGCGGCGCATCCAACAGTGGCGCAGCGGTATTTTTGCAATACTTTAGCAAAGAACAACTACAGCAAATGACCCCATTAATAAAACCGCAACAGGATACGGAACTAAAGTACTACCCCTTGAGTCAACCGGGAGAGCGATTTCCCATCGCCGACCCCACTCTGGCACCGCAACTGAGCCCAAGGCCCGACTCGGACCTGGAGTTTTTTCAGGGACTGCTGGAGGGGGTTGCCGCTGTGGAGAAACGTGGTTACGATCTATTGAGGGATTTATGCGGTGTTTATCCACGTCGCGTGTTCAGTAACGGCGGTGGTGCTGACAACCAACCCTGGCTTGAAATCCGTCAACGTTATTTAGGTGTACCCGTATTGAAAGCAGAGCATACTGAGGCAGCTTTCGGTGCGGCAAAATTGGCACAATGGGGATGCAAGTCGTCTCTCGAGGAGGAAATCTGAATTATGGGCAATCCGGTTAAAGGCGCAACGTATTTATTCAGCGGTTTAGGGCTGATTTTCAAGCCAGGCATACGTGGCTATGTAGTGATACCGCTGAGTATTAATGTCTTGTTGTTCGCCGCTCTTGTCTGGTTTGGGGTTGCCCAGTTTTCCCTGCTGACGGATTGGGTCAATGCGCAAATACCCGAATGGCTGCAATGGCTATCCTGGCTACTGTGGATTGTGTTCGCTATGGGCATCCTGCTGGTGGTGTTTTTTTGTTTCTCCCTGCTGGCTAATCTAGTCGCCGCACCTTTCAATAGTTTACTGGCACAAGCCGTGGAACGCACGCTGGACCCGAACGCCGCCACAATGGAAAAGACCGAATCCGGCAAGAGTTTTGTTGCCAACTTCATTCCCGCTATCGCCAATGAGCTGCGTAAGATTCTCTATTTTCTGGGCTGGTCCATTCCTTTTTTAATTCTATTTTGGATTCCAGTGATCCATTTCGCCGCACCGGTGTTGTGGTTCTTATTTACTTCCTGGATGCTTTGCCTGGAATACGCGGACTATCCCATGGGAAATCACGATTTGTTATTTGACGAACAAAAACAAAAACTGAAAGGAAAACGTCTGACTTCGTATGGCTTTGGCGCCATGGTCAGTGTAGCAACCATGACCCCCATTGCCAATTTTCTTGTTATGCCCGCAGCCGTTGCGGGTGCCACCTTGCTCTGGGTGAAAGAATTTAAGGCTTGACTACAAACCAACAAACAATTTGGAGAAGAAATCCACGCTCACTAACATAGCGAACTCATAGCTTACCAGGGCTCCATACATAAAAAAGGCTAAGTACATTAAATGGTAGCCATTGAATCGATTTAAAAAACGAAAATTTTTGTGCATCACCAAAAACAGTAGGCACAGCGCCGTCATGGAAAATTTCACCAACAGGAAAACTGTCTCCCCTTGTTGGATGAAATAGAGCATGAACGGATTTAATTCCTCACTACCGTGCTGCAACAAAGCCAGGGTAAAAAAGGCATCACAAATACTTAAAAACAAGGCCGTTATGGCCATGTAAACGAACCAGGGCTCGTGACGGTCTACGTACACATCCACTTGCTCTTCAGAAACTCGACGCGGCCCTACGCGGCGATTTTTAAAAATTGAATAAACAGCGGTTTTCGCTGTGGTTCTTCGTCGATCTCTGCGTGTGCCTCGCATTTGATATTGCTCACCACTTTGGGGGTTATAGTCACTGCGTTCAAACATGAATCTTAATCTCACACTCAAAATTACGTGCCGCTACCCCACGCTTGAGGGGAACCGTGTCACAATTTGGTTAATTCTTGTTCAACTTTACCTAAGTGTATCGCCGTTTTCCAGATTTTGTTAAATATCTCGACACTTAATAAGCTTTTAAACAATTAAGATATATTTGAGAATTGAATGACTTAAGGAGAGCATATATTATTTATTGATATAGCCATTGATATTATTAATACCTTGAGCCAATGCATCCATGCCAGTGGTGTAAGCAAAGCGTAAATGCTCTTGGGAACGATGCCGGCCAAAATCAATTCCCGGCGTTACCGCCACTGCCGCCTGCTCCAATAAACGTTGTGAAAAATCAAAACTGTCCTGAGTCAATGCAGCGCAATTGGCGTACAGATAAAACGCACCCTGCGGGGTGGATGCAATCTGAAAACCCAGCTGCCGCAGTTCGGGCAATAAATAGTCGCGCCGCTGTTTGAACTGTTCGACCCGCTGTTCCAACTGTACCCGCGTTGCCGGAGAAAAAGCCTCTAAGGCCGCATACTGGGATATGGTTGGTGGTGCCAGAAACAGGTTTTGCGCCAATTTTTCTATGCTGCCGGTCATATGATCGGGGCATACCAACCAACCCAGGCGCCAACCGGTCATATTGAAATATTTAGAAAAACTATTAATCACAAACACCCGTTCCGACAAATTAGCGCAAGTAAATGCGACAGTGTCGTAAACCAGGCCGTGGTAAATTTCGTCTACAATCAAATACGCATCGTTTTTTTCCACCCAACGCAACAAATCTCGACATTGTGACTCGGACAACAAGGTTCCGGTGGGATTCGAAGGTGAAGCCACCATCACGGCCACCGTACGCTGTCCCTTGTGCTGCTGCGCCAGTTCCGGTGTGATTTGATAGTTGCTGCTGTCATCCACGGGAACGCCAACCGGTTCGCCTTCCAATAAGCGAACAAAATGCCGGTTACAAGGATACCCCGGATCCGACATTAACACTTGATCCCCCGGATTGACCAAAGCCGCCAAAATAAGCATTAACGCTCCGGAGGCTCCCGGCGTCACCACAATCTGTTGAGCAGGTACATGCCTGCCATACTCATCCGCATAAAACCGGGAAATGGCTTCGCGCAGGTGTGGCAAACCCGATGCGGGGGTGTAGTGGGTTTTGCCCTGCGCCAAAGCCGCCACACCGGCATTGATGATGGTTTTGGGTGTGGTGAAATCGGGTTCGCCAATTTCCATGTGCACCACCGACCGGCCTTGAGCTTCCAACTCTCGGGCACGAGCCAATATGGCCATCACATGAAAAGGTTCAATATGTGCTAAACGTTGGGCAAAATGCCATTTATCCGAGGTTGTGCTCACTGCGTGTTCCTTTCAACACCACCCCGTATTACCACGTTTAAGAGGCCAGGAGGTGTCGCAATAATTCCAAGTTTAGATAAGTATGGCCATAAGTGTTTCCCTCCGCCACTGTAAATGGCTGGTCCGGCTCGCCCAGATGATCCACGACTAATGCAGCCCCGTCAAAATTATGCGTACGGGTAAAATCGTTGGTGCTAATTACTGTGGTAAGCCCCGCCGCACGGGCCGCCTGAATACCATTTTCCGAATCCTCCAGGGCAACGCACTCACTTGCATCCAAGCCCAGTTCCCGTAAAACGTAGTCATAGATGTCCGGTGCCGGTTTTTTCGCTTGTACCATATCTCCGGCTCCGATCACGTCAAACCAAGCCATCCCTCCTTCACCCAATGTGCTGGCCAATAAGGCTTCCACATTGGCCAGCGTGGTAGTCGTGGCAATGGCCAGACGTACCCCCTGCTGTTTGGCTTGTTCCAACAGGCGCTTGACCCCGGTTCGCAGAGTCACTTGACCCGAAGCCATCATCCGTGTGTATTTTTCCGTCTTACCTTTGTGCATTTGGGCAATGTATTGATCCAGGTCAGGGGGGGCTTCAAAGGCGGGTTTGTAGGTATCTATAAAATGCAGCATACGCTCTTTACCGCCGGTTACGGCGAGCAACTCCAAGTACCTCTCCTTAGACCAAAACCAATCCAAACCCGCTTCGGTGAACTGGATATTGAATGCCTGCCGATGCATCTCCTCCGTATCCGCCAGCGTACCATCTACATCAAAAATAATTGCCTTTAATTCAGCCACGTTTTTAACACCTTTAAAAACAATAAGTTGCAAAGATTACTTGATGGCGATTGAGGAAGCAAATCTTTGCTTCAGTCAATTCATGCTCAATCTTTATTCAAATAAAAACCAAGCCTGACAGTCTACCTAAAAATTTTTTCGGCAAAAAGCCATTGTGGGTCTAAACTTTCTATCGAATTAATTTACTAACTAAAATGAGCCTATTGACCACAAAAGCAAAATGGTGAAAAAAAAGCCATAATTAGATAATGGATTGTGTTTGTCAGTCGTTTTTGATATAAGATTCGCCCTTAAATTTTTATACCTGTAAATGGGAGCAGTTAAGATGGCTGTGAAGAAGAAAGCAAAAGAATCGAGTGCCGATCTCGACTTTCGGAATTTTACCCCTTACAAGGAAAAGAAAGGGGAAGAATACATGAACCCGAATCAGGTTGAGCATTTCAGAGGGATGCTGCTTAACTGGAAAAAGGAACTCATGGATAAAGTGGATGAGACTGTGCACCACATGCAGGATGAAGCCGCTAACTTTCCGGATCCCAACGACAGAGCCAGCCAGGAATCCGACTTCACCATGGAGTTACGCACAAGGGACCGTGAACGTAAATTGATTAAGAAGATCGATGAGTCCATTACGGCATTGGAAAACGAAGAATATGGCTACTGTTCTTCTTGCGGCGTGGAAATCGGCATCAAACGTCTGGAGGCCCGCCCCACCGCCACTCAATGCATCGACTGTAAAACCCTGAATGAAATTAGGGAAAAACAGTACGGCAAATAACATCTAAACCCGTAAAGGTGCAGCACCAGCGTGTTGCACCTTAGGCTGCCTGTAGCCCTCACAACATGGTCCCATTCTATAGAGGACGATTTGCCCCCTCACCCACCGGCCCCCTACACATGGGATCTCTGCTCTGCGCCGTGTGCAGTTTCCTGGATGCCCGTCATCACAATGGACAGTGGTTGGTGCGCATGGAGGATCTGGATCCACCTCGAGAAACCCCCGGTGCGAGCTCACAAATACTCACCACTTTAGAACGGCATGGTTTGGCTTGGGATGACGCAGTCTTGTACCAAAGCACGCGCACTGAAGCCTATGAGGCCGCTCTGCAACAGTTAAAACAAGCACAGTTCAGCTATGTTTGCACCTGTTCACGTAAAACCATACAAGCAAACAGTCAGAATCCTCATGTATATCCCGGCAGCTGTCGCAACCTGGGGTACAGCACTTCCAAAGCGGCTATTCGCCTGCGACTGGAGGATCGGACCGTGTGTTTCACCGATCAACTGCAAGGACAACAATGCCAAAATGTGCTGCAAGAAGTGGGCGATTTTGTCTTAAAACGCGCAGACGGTTTGTATGCGTACCAACTGGCGGTGGTAGTGGATGACGCCTTTCAGGGGGTGACCCATGTGGTACGGGGCTTTGATTTGTTGGATAACACGGCACGTCAGCTGGTATTGCAATCAATGCTGGGATTGAGTCAACCGACGTACGCCCACATTCCCATACTCGTGAACCCCGAGGGAGAAAAACTCAGTAAACAAACTTTCGCACGTGCGGTCGACAACACCAAACCCGTGGAGAACTGGCGGATTATACTCAGGCTGTTAGGCTTATCGCCTCCGGACCTGTCACTGGATACGCTGATTCAATGGGCCGTGCAACAATGGGAATTAAACACACTGAGCCGGCAACAATACATCCCCTATGTTAACGTCGAGGGCAGCGCCTGAGCCAAGTGAGGTGGATCATGGCTTCACAGCAACAGCTCTGCTACCATAGGCGCCCTATCCATCTTTAAATTTGGGTCCAATACATAGAATACCAGGGAGGCCATATGAGCACTGAAAATATCGAATCCATCCTGCAGGAAGATCGAAAATTTCCACCTCCGGAGAAGTTTGCCGCAGCGGCTAATATCAACTCTGCCAAACTGGACCAGCTCTATGCGGATGCGACCCAAGATCACGAACAATTCTGGGCTACCATGGCCCGCCAGGAAATTCACTGGAACAAAGACTTTAATACCATCTTAAACAGCAGCAATGCTCCCCACTACCGTTGGTTTGAGGACGGTCTGACCAATGTGGCCTACAACTGCATCGACCGCCACTTGAGCGATAAGGCAGATAAAACCGCTATCATCTTCGAAGGTGAAAAAGGTGATACCCAGCACATCAGCTATGCCCAGCTGCACCAACGGGTGAGTCAATTTGCCAACGGCCTCAAGTCCAAGGGCATCCAGCAAGGCGACCGGGTGGTCATCTACATGCCCATGGTACCGGAAGCCGCCATCGCCATGTTGGCTTGCGCCCGTATTGGTGCGGTCCATTCAGTGGTCTTCGGGGGGTTTTCGGCAGAGTCACTAAAAGATCGCATCGAGGATGCCGGGGCGAAAATGCTCATCACCGCTGACGGCGGTCATCGTGGTGGTAAAATTGTGGAACTCAAAGTCGCAGCGGACACCGCATTGAATAACGGCTGTGGCAGCATCGAATCGGTCGTGGTGTTAAAACGCAGCGGTCAGAATATTAATATGCAATCCGGCCGTGACATTTGGTGGAACGACATAGAAACAGGCCAGAGCGACCAATGCGACCCGGAGTGGGTCGAAAGCGAACACCCTTTGTTCTTATTGTACACTTCCGGGTCCACCGGCAAGCCCAAGGGTATCCAACACTCCTCGGCCGGCTATCTACTCAACTCCATACTCACCATGAAATGGGTCTTTGACATCAAAGACAACGATATTTACTGGTGTACCGCCGATGTAGGCTGGATTACCGGCCACAGTTACGTCACTTACGGACCCTTAGCGGTGGGCGCCACCATGGTCATGTACGAAGGCGCGCCCTCCGTCCCCGACTTTGGGCGCTTTTGGAAAATATGTCAGGATCACAAAGTCACCATATTTTATACCGCGCCCACGGCTATCCGCGCTTTGATGAAGCAAGGCGATGAGATACCGGCTCAATATGATTTATCCAGCATTCGACTATTGGGCACGGTAGGTGAACCCATTAACCCGGAAGCCTGGATGTGGTACCACCGCATTATCGGCAAAGAGCAATGCCCTATTACCGATACCTGGTGGCAAACCGAAACCGGAGCCAATATGATTGCACCGGTACCCGGTGTCACGGCGACCAAACCCGGCTCCTGTACCCGAGCCTTACCGGGTATTGACGCCGACATTGTTGACGAAAACGGTGCCCCCATTACTCAGGCCAACCAGGGTGGCTACTTGGTCATTAAAAAACCCTGGCCATCCATGCTGCGCACCATCTGGGGCGATGACTCACGTTATATAGAAACCTATTGGGCCAAATTTGATAACCGCTACTATCTTGCCGGAGACAGCGCCCGGCGCGATGAAGACGGTTACTTCTGGATTATGGGCCGGATTGATGATGTACTGAATGTTTCGGGCCATCGACTCGGCACCATGGAAGTGGAATCCGCACTGGTAGCCCATCCCAAAGTGGCGGAAGCCGCTGTTGTGGGCCGCCCGGATGAAATCAAAGGTGAAGGCATATTCGCTTTTGTCGTGCTAAAGGGAACCCGACCCGAAGGCGGTATTGACGCTAAACTGACTCAAGAGCTCAGGGCGTGGGTCAGCGAACAAATCGGTCCCATCGCCAAACCGGATGAAATACGCTACTCCGATAATCTGCCCAAAACCCGTTCGGGAAAAATTATGCGACGGTTGTTACGCTCCATCGCCAATGGCGAGGAAATCACGCAGGACACCTCGACCTTGGAAAACGAATCCATTGTGTTACAACTTCAAGGCAAGGAGTAAGTCAATTCAATTTAAAGCGGGTTATGCTCTGATAACCCGCCCGTACCCGCAAGGAAGCACACACCTACCCTAAACGTGTTCTCACCACAGTCACAGTACATGGCGCCTCAGCCATAACTTTGGTAGATACGCTGCCCAAATAACGACTTAATCCGCTGCTGCTACGAGCACACAGCAATATATGATCCACTACATGGTATTTAGCATAATCCAATATCTCGCGTGCCGCCTTACCCTGAAGCACTTGATAATGAATACGGTGTTTGGCAATGGGCAAGGCTTTCATCCAATGACGCAGCTCCATTAACCGGTGCATATGTCCGGGACGTTCTTGATCGATTATGTCTGAGAAGTCTTCGCGCCCATCCAGCTCAGCATCGTCCATTACTGTCATGACAGTGAAATAGATGTTCCTATCCTGTTGCGCTAATCGACGCAAGGTATGTTGCATGGCAGTTCGCAGTTCCTGGCCGGTGTGTTCCAAATCCACAGCCACCAGCACATGAGAAGCTCCGGCTATACGTTCGCGCGGTTGCATATTCTGCTGACTCTGAAGTTCGTTATCCGTGTTAAACCAGGACTTCATTATTGCCATCAAGCCCGGTTTACGTGTCAATTCCGCCAGTTGGGTCAGGGGCACCGCATTGGGATGAGAAAGATAATACGCCACCTGTTTGGCACTGGCGTAGCGATCCTGGGCGCGCCGTTGCAGGCAGGTAAGAATAATCTGCTGCAACCAGGGAGGGACTTCGGGGTTTAGCAGGCGCGGTGGCTTGGGAAGTAAAAACAACCGTTTTTTCACCGTTAAGGGATCGCCCTTACCGAATGGCAACTCAGCCGTAGCCAAACGGTATAGAATTACGCCTATGGCAAACAAGTCACTGCGCGAATCGGTACGCACACCTTGCAGTTGCTCCGGTGCCACATAGGGATAAGAACGGGGTGCCTGTTTGTGCGGATCCTCGTAGAGATCCGGCATTTGGCTGTGGTGCGCCGTGCCAAAATCCAGTATAACCGCACGACCATCACCGCGATTGCGGATATTTCCCGGTTTTAGATCCAAATGAATAATATTGTGCCGATGCATTTCGTGTACAGCCTTGCACACGGGAACCATCAACTGTCGCAATTCGTCAATATCAACAGGCGCCCTGTGGACGGCCTGTTGCAAGGCATCCCCCTCCACGTATTCCATCACCAGGTAGGGTAAAGTTTCCAAATCGCCTTTGGCGATAATTTTGGGGGTATAGACTCCACGCAAGCGGGACAAAATTCGCATTTCGGTCTCAAATGCGGTTAAAACTGCGGCGGGTAAAGTTATATTGATGCGGGGGGCTTTTAGGATTAATGGTAAATCATAATCGGGGTGAACCACCCGATACAAATCATGATATAGACGCCTGGACTCCAGTGCCTGAAGGGTAAATCCGTCAAACTCATCTCCAGGAGCCAATTCATGGATTGCCGTCATGGCCCTTGTTTCCTGCCTGCCAGGCGCTCGGCAAATTGCGGAGGAAATCCCGCCTCTAAGATTTTTTTGGCCGTTTGCGTATAGTCGTAAGCTACTCGGTGAAAGGTTAATTCACGTTGTACCGTATCATAAACCACAAAACTCGAGGTACTGCTACCGTCACGGGGCTGTCCTACCGACCCCACATTAACGAAATAACGCTTCCCTTGGTATACAGGAATAACACTGTCTTCGCGAACCAGCTGTTGCTTGATGCCCCCCGCGGCAGTTTCATGAAACAATGCGGGAAGATGGGTATGGCCGGTAAATACGACCGGCCTGGGGGCAGCTAACATGCAATTTCTCACGGAAACCATGTCCAGCAAATAAGGCCAGGATTGAGGATTGTGAACCGAAGCATGGGCAAACACCGCGCCATAGGCGTTTTGCACATAGGGTAATTCCTGTAGGAACTGACGATGCCGATCCAGTAATTTTCCGCGGGTCCAGGCGAAAACCAGCTGCACAGCGGGATTCACATTGTGATATTCACCGGTTAGAACCGCTTCATCATGATTGCCTCGTACAGCAATAAGTCCGGGAAGATTGATCACCAAGTCAAGCACCGGCACCGGATCCGCCCCATAACCCACCATATCCCCTAAGCAGACATAACGCTTTACACCAACAGATCTAGCCCGACGACAACAGGCGATCATGGCTTCCAGGTTACTGTGTATATCCGAGAGTATGGCTATTTTCACGTGTTGTGCATAAGGGTAAGGATGACTATGTCCATAGTACTTTAATTAGCCACATTTTTCCAAACCCAACTTTGGCATCATGGCCGTTTCACCCAGCGGATTATCGTGGTAACAAATGTGTGCTGTCCTGCAAGGAATCCGGGCTGAGAAGCAAGGATGATTGACGCCAGGGCGCCCTACTCACGTTGCTTACCGACATCCATGTAAACAACGCAGCGGTAAATCAGAGGCTACCCGGTGCAGTGTGGAAGCATTCCAACTCCGTGACGCATTAACCGCTGTGGGTTTTTTCATTGACTAAAGTGGAAATCACCTTATCTCCCGGCACCTGAAACACCCCTATACCCCGAACCGTTTGGGTGCGACCTTTGACATCGGCATACCGAAATTCTTTCATGGTTACACAAAGAATATCGCCGACAATATTTTTCTCCACAGCAATACAATCCACCATGGCACGATTAATCAAAACGGCGGCACGGCAAGGAAAATATCTTGGTTGCCGAAAGGTGGTTACGCAGGACTGAGGATCAAGGTGATCATTGTAGATAGTGACAGGTTCCATAAATTTGTAGGCAGCCAATACATCAATCGCTTGCTGATGTTTTAAATGCTTACCCAACCATCGTAATAACTCGATGTCTTTTTGTGATAAAGCGAAACCGGTACGTAACTGACGTACGATAGTCTGATCCTCGACCCGTACAACAGAACAAGCGGTTTTCCCGCGATTGGCGATGGATACGCTGCATTGTCTCTGCGATTTTTCTTGTTTGGGAAAAATGGTCCAGTACAACTCTTTCATAGGAATCCCCCGAATTCGTGCAAGGTTTAGTCTATCCGATGTGCAACGATTGCGGACAATAGGCAGCATTAACAATGCCAACAATCAAACGAAAAAAAACAATTTTAACTAATTGTTTTTATGAAATTTTATTTCAAATAACCGTCTCTTTAAAGTATAGGCCATCATGCGGATCACACAGCATCTCATCAGTGGTGAGCGTGTGAACAGATTCAACGTGACCTCGTCAAATATTTGTCACCAAAAAGCAGAAAACCGGCGACAAAAAAAAGGGCTGCGTACTTGCAGCCCTTTTCTTCACTTATTGCGTCTCAAAAATCAGACTTCGTCCCCATTGAGAATCCCGTCTTCATCGCGATCGATAGCAATACGCGTTCCTGAACCCGGGGGTACGCAGGTATAGGTAATCTCACCCGAGTCGGCATTGGCTTTATCGCGTAAAGCCGCATCACTCAGTTGAGCCGCTGCAGCGCTGTCTGCCTTAAACATGCCACCACCCAGATACAAATAACCCGCATTTTGTTGCTTGGCCACCAGATCGCACTGTTGGGCATCGGCTTGTTGTATTAACAAATCGATACGTGCACCCACAATATGGCCATTACCTTTGCTCAGAGTGATTTGTTGGCCAACAATAGGAAACA
The DNA here is from genome assembly GCA_029882975.1 of Gammaproteobacteria bacterium. Lineage (NCBI taxonomy): Bacteria > Pseudomonadati > Pseudomonadota > Gammaproteobacteria > Gammaproteobacteria bacterium. The sequence goes on along the minus strand of JAOUJW010000010.1, from coordinate 62,599 downwards.
AGTTGGTATCGAAAGCCAGCAGGAACTGCTCCGTTTGACGACGTATGGGATCGCCCAGGCTACGGTCACGTGGATAGCCGTTAGGATTACCCGGATCCCTAGGACCGTTCGTACCCGGCTCACGGAAAATAAATCCACGGGCGCTTTGTTGTAAGAACAAAGTTCCGCGACTGCCGTCATGATGAAAACCAAAACCACGAATTTGATCACCCATGTGTTTGTTTTCTTCACCTTCTACGTCCGGCAAGTGCTGTGGAATATTGGGGAAGCCGAACATGCCGATCTTCTGATACATATTTCGCAAGTGCGGTACTTTCAGGGCCTGAGTGGACAAACGCGTCACGTTGTAAAACCCGTCCGTACCGAAAAAGCCGGGTTTGGCTACGCCAAATTCACGGTTACCATCGCGGTCCACAACATGACACTCAAAACAGCCGAAGAAAGTATCTGCCTTGGCACCGAAGAAAAAGTCCGCGCCACCCTGCTGTTCCGGAGTTAAAGAGTTGTCCAGATTACGGTTTGGATTGGGTGGATAGGTCAATTGCAAAGCAAACTGGGTAAAAGCGTCCATTTCTGCATCGCTCAGGGTTTTGTCGCGACCGATCAATCCGACAAATGCCGGATTAAAGGCTTTGAACGCCACGTCTTCGTTAAACTGACCGCCATCGGGCTGCACATTGTTCTCCATAACAGGGTCGGCACCGGTACGGTCACCGCGCCAATGCAAAGGACCGTGGTTGGCCATACCACGCAGGCTTTGTGTGGTCATGGGGCCTTTCATAGGCGAAAACTCATGTTTAACTGGCGAGTTGAGCAGCGCCGCAGTGTTACGGAAACGTCCAAACATGGGTACGCTTACCAGATCCGGATCGCCTAAATCCCAGGCCAATTGGTCCATATCACCAAAGATATGACACCCTGCACAGGATGAGTCACCCCGACTGGAGGTGTAAGAAGCATCGTATAAGAAAGGGCGGCCGGCGATGACACTGGCGGGCTCAGGGTTGTACATTGCGACATGTGCCATTTCCGCTTTGCTGTTGGTGTCAATGACGGAGACGGAATTATCAAAACGAGTCAACACATACAGACGTTTACGTCTCTCGTCCAGAACCAAACCACTGGGACCACCACCACTGACGTTAACTTGATCATCGGTGGAAGGTACGAAAGTATCTTTTTCCAGTTCGGCTGTATTATAAATTCCTACTTTAGAGGAACCGAAAGCGGCAACATACAAAGTTGCCCCATCCTGGCTGATCGCCATGCCCATGGGCGTGGCTAAACTACGGGCATTTTCATCATTGGGAATGGGATCACAGCATTCCTTCTCATAGTTAATGTGTTTATTCAAGTGACGATGTTGTACCCCGCCCTTTTTATCCAGTACAGAAATACGGTTTTGAATAAATTGGCCACGTACGGTTTTACCTGCCACATAACCGTGGCCTTCAAAACGCACTTCATTTCTGGCTTCCAGGTTACTTACATACACTTTACCGTTAGCAGGGTTCTCAATCATGTTAAACAATACCGTACCCACGCCGGAATAATCCTTCAGTTTGGCATTAGTCAATGCGGGAGGGTTGGCATTAGCGTCAATGATGAATACGTCTCTATCAGGCAGATTAAATTTCACATGTTCGTCCCAGATACGACCGATTTCATCAACCCAATGCTCACCGTTGTAACGAACAATCAGGCCGGAAGAAGGAATAAATTCACCGGTTATGTTAGTGCTGGGCTCTGGAATACCACCGTTTTGCAAAATTTTCAGATGCCAAACAGTGGTGGTCTGGTTACCGGTTTTAAAACCGGCTGCAAAAACGTTTTGACCGTTGGCCGAAACCGTCAATGCACGGGGTGTATCGGTAAACAAAGTGATAATATTTACCGGAGTACCTTCTAAATTGTCACCGGGATTTTCTCCATCAAAAACCCAAACGTCCGCGCGATCCACTCCAGGAGTGGTTAATTGCGGATCATAGGGGACATTTTGACCACGATGTGCGGTGGTTATAAACGCGTGTTTATTATTAGCACCGGCAAAAACCACATCGCGCGGCTCGTCGCCAACTAATAAAGTTTTGACAACACGTTCTTTGCCGGGCTCCAAACGCACAATACTAACGCTATCGGACACATGGTTTACTACCCAAGCTTCATTTTTGTTACGCAGACTCACGGCTATGGGCTCTAATCCCACAGGAATAGATGCCTCGTGTTTAAGACCGCTGTCGGTAACGGAAAATACTTCTAAAGCGTTATCCGGTGTATTTACCGCATAAACTCGATCCCCCCCGGGTGATAATGCCAAGGGTCGAACCTGACCGGATTCAAACAATGTGTACGACTGTTCTGTCGCCCACAATGACACTGGTGCATACAAGCAAAAAAATAACCCGGAAATCAAACCAGTCGATCTCCACCGATTTATTGTTTTCATAAATCAATCCTCTGTGCAAAGAATTACGGCGTTGACTCCATCAACGATGGAAAATACCAGGGAAATTTACGAGGACGGGACTGGAAACGCATTTACAGGACTACCATACTTCCCTGCATACTAAGTTTCCTACTTAAGCAGCCTCCCGAAGGAACAATATAAACAGCTGGTTTCTCAGTGCATTACCACGTGTTCGCACCTGGACCCGATTGAAATGCTTACGCAACCGGAAGCCACTATTCTACTGGAATGACTTCCAGATTAAAACCGTTAAGTGTGACATTCGGAATACATTTAGCTTCAGATGCTTAGCGTATATCCCGAGTTAACCGCTAAACTATTTCGTGTCGATCAAAAAAGCTATGAAAATGCCACCTTGACTCAAATTTCAAGCAAAGCTACCGATATTAATGCATATCCCAATAAACCAACGAGCCCACTATGAAAAATTTGCCCTCTCTATCTATCTTGTTGTTTTTTCTATGTTCTACAATTGCTGGAACAGTGGTAGCTAAAACCCAACCCGCAACGCTTGCGGTCAAATCGGTCACTTTGGCTGTCTTGATGCCGGCGCCGGCAAAAAAAATCCATTCACAATGGAAACCCCTGGCCGACTATCTGTCGAAAAAACTAAACATGAAGGTGGACATAGTTACTCCCAGGGGTTTGGAGCAAGCTAAAAAAACACTGGCCGAAGTGGATTTTGTGTTCGCCAATTCCTATTTGTACGATCTATTGAAAGAGGGCGCCAAGATTATTCCCGTGGTACAAATGGAAAACACCAGTAATAGCATCTATAGCCAGGGTCGGTTTCTGGTTCGAAGCGATAGTCCTATCAAGAGTGTCAGCGAACTGAAAGGGAAAAAAATAGCGTTAATCAGCCCATTTGGAGCCGGTGCCTATCTTGCCCCTAAGGCCTATTTGATGAAACACGGTATCGATATCGATAAAGAGGTAAACATCAACTTTACAAAAGACCTTAAAAAGGCAGCCTACATGGTCATGCTCGGTGAAGCTGATGCAGCCGTGATGTGTGATGTCAGTTATGGTATCTTATCCAAAAAAGTAGATACGGGAGAACTCACCTTTTTCGATAAAACGGACGCATTCCCGGAAGGTCTTATATTTACCACCCATGAATCTGATAACGCCATGGTAAAAACAGTTCGTGAGGCGCTCTTAAACGCCGACGAAGATACCATGAAACCACTGCGCAATATGAAAATTGGGAAGTTTGTGCCCTATAACGAGCAAGTGGAAACCAGGTTAAAGCACTTGAAAAAAGAAGCAAACCTATAGGCTCAGACTCTACCGTACCATGCAACTAAGCCTGCATACTAAATTTGTATTTAGTTTGATATTGCTTGTCGCTGTGTCTATTGTCGGTATGGGTTTCCTGCTGATCCAAAATGCCAACCACCGATTGGAGGCATTTCAGTTTCATCAGGCTAAATCCCAAGTCCGCACACTGGCGGCAAGCAGTATTGAGGCTCTGCTGACCCATGATTATACCCTTTTGGAAGATCTGGTTACGGTTACCTCGTCGGAACAACGCTATCTTTATGCAGCGGTGGTTCGAACCGACGGTACCATACTGTCTCACACAGATATGAATCGAGTGGGCGATGTAATGCCCACGGCAACAAACAGCGATGAAATCTTAGTTAAACCGGTTTTCCTGCTGGAAGACTCCCGATCAGCAAAGGAAATCATTCACCCTATTTCTTTCACCGGTAAACACCTCGCCAATGCCCACATTGCCTATGCGATTCAGAGTGGGGTCAGCACTGAAGATGATTCTATTGTTTGGCTGGTGAGAATGCTGGCTACCACCCTGTTGGTGTTAATTGTAGGTAGTTTGATCATCACTAAAAGTCTGACCAAACCCATTAGTTTGTTGACGAATCTGGTCCATAGCAACCAAGGCGATAAGTACCTGGATTTGCCGGAATCGATTTCAAAACAAAACGATGAAGTCGGCGCCCTGGCACGCTCCTTTAAGTACTTATCGGATCAATTGGTGGACCGGCTTGAAGAGCTGAAACTGCAGGTACGCGAAAGAGACGATGCTCGCAACGCCAATAAAATAAAAAGCGACTTTCTTGCCAATGTCAGCCATGAGTTACGTACGCCCCTAAATGCCATTATTGGCTACAGTGAACTCATTCTGGATACCACCCAGGATAAGAATACACAAGACGACTTGAACAAAATCCGCAGTTCCGCCAGTCATCTTAATCGCCTGATCAATGACATGCTGGACCTATCAAAAATAGAGGCCGGTAAATTGGAAGTGGTCACCGAACCCATCAAGCTTGAGCCTTTTCTTAAAGAAATTCGATACGATGTACAACCGTTGATAGAAAGAAACCGCAACACGCTACAGTTTCATTTTAGCGATAACAACAATAAGGTACTGGCGGATCCGGTGAGACTGCGCCAGGTGATACTGAACTTAATCAGCAACGCCACCAAGTTTACCCACAACGGCGAAATCAATATTTATGTGACCAGCCAGGATAAATATACAACTTGCGCCATCACAGATACGGGTATCGGCATGACCGAAGAGCAGCTTTCCCGGGTGTTTGAGGCATTTACACAAGCCGATAAGAAAACCTCGGTTAAATACGGCGGCACCGGCCTGGGGCTCACGATTTCCCGACGTTTAAGCCACCTCATGGGGGGTGATATAACGGTTACAAGCGAACTCGGACACGGCTCTACGTTCACCTTGGTTTTACCTAACGGAACCCCACATTGCATGGTGGGTTAGCCCTCGCTTCGACACCCCTCACCCATTAGTGTGAATTTTCACATTATTTCAAATATCTCCCCGCTTGCCGTCTTTTCAGTATGGAAGAGAAACCAAGAGGGAATAACCATGATATTTCAAAAATTAAAATCCAAGCTAAACGGAATCAGCGTCGCGCCGGCGTTGGTATTGATACTTGCTTTGACCACTGGATGTGGTCCGCAGACAACCGAGGATTCGGATACAGGCCAAGTGGTTATCGGGCTAACGGACGCACCTGGAGATTTTGTCAGCTACAACGTGGATGTGGTCGCCCTGGAACTCACCAAAGCCAACGGGGCGGTCATTCAGACACTCCCGGTGGCAACCCGGGTGGATTTTGCTCAATACACCGAAATGACGGAATTTCTGACTGCCGCAACTATCCCAACCGGCACCTATGTGAATGCCAAAATCACGCTGGACTACCGCAACGCCGACATACAGATTGAAGACAATAGCGGCAATGCAGTGGCTGCAGGTACTTTACAGGACGAATCCGGAAATACAATCACCACACTGGAATTGAACGTTAAGCTGGAAGACCGCAACTCTCTGTTTATTGGCCCCGGCGTTCCGGCACATTTAACATTGGATTTTGACCTGAGTGCTTCTCATTCGGTAGATCTAAGCGGTGCCACGCCGGTGGTCACGGTACAGCCTTTCTTGCAGGCGGAAGTAGATCTGGAATCGCCCAAGATTCACCGAGCCCGGGGCGCTTTAAAATCGGTGGATGTTGCAGACTCGGGGTTTCGGCTGATCATACGTCCCTTCATCCACCTGATCAGTGGCGGTGACGAAAATTTCGGTACCTTAAAAGTAACAACGAACAACGAAACCGTATATGACATTAATGGTTCCCGCCTGCAAGGCGGCGCAGGTTTGGATCTTTTGAACCAACAAAATCCGCTGATCGGTGTCATTGTATTGGGGGACTTGAAATTTAATCCCGTGCGATTTGAAGCCCGCGCCGTCATGGCCGGCTCCAGTGTACCCGGCGGAGATATGGATGTGGTCAGCGGTAATGTCATTAGTCGTAGCGGCAATGTATTTACTGTGAAAGGTGCCACCTTAGTCCGTGCCGGTGGCAGCGTTATCTTTAATGATCAGGTTCAGGTAACGGTGGGCGACAATACCGTCGTACGCAGGCAAATGTCCATGGAAACAGCAACTGCAGCAGATATATCCATAGGACAACGTATTTCCGTTTTTGGAGCACTCACCAATGCTTCATCTCAAAACCTGGAACTGGATGCTACCGACGGCTACGCTCACATGCAGTTGACCACTTTGCGTGCTACCGTGGTCAGCACTTCACCTGCCTTGGTGGTAGAGCTGCAAAGCATCGATGGCAGACGCCTCACCTTGTTTGATTTCACCGGTAGCGGCGCCCAAATGGATGCCGATCCAACTGCCTACCAAATTGACAGCGGTACTCTGGATCTGACCAATATTAACACCGGAACGGTGGTGAAACTTCGCGGATTCGTCACTCCCTTTGGTACTGCCGCTGATCCGGATTTCAGCGCACTTACCATTATTGATTTATCCAAGGTACAAGGTGTTATGGCGGTGGGTTGGCCTGCCACGTCAACAACCGCATTATCCATTGACAGCGTTGCCAATACAGTCAGTCTGGATCTAAACGGTACGGGACTGTTTCACCATTATGCCCGCGGTGGAGTCGCCATCGACCTCAAGCAATTAACAACAGCACCCGTGCTTCGCTCCAATGTATTTGATCTGGGCCTGTACTACATTCGTGACAACGGAACTTGGCAGTTGCATCTTTCCTTCAGCAACTACCTCAATGATTTGCAGGCTCGTTTGAATAACGGCAGCGCAGTTCGAGGTGTTGTAGCAACCGGGTTACTGGATGAGGACACCGGAATGCTGACTTCCGGTTTTGTAATGGTGCAGTTAAATTAAGGTAACAACTGATTTGAAAACGGCTCCCATGGGGCCGTTTTTTTAATGTATTTTTATCAACAGTTCAGTGTCTACCACCAATGCGCTTCAAACTACCCCAAACACCTGCGCTCAACATTTCGTTCGCTGCTTTCAAGGTTTTTTGAATTACTTCCAGCAAATTGTCTTTTCCGGCCCAGTGTTTAATCAGCACGTCTTTTGATACATTATTAAGCAAGCCGTGTAATACATATGCGGCCAAGGCGGTGTCGTCCACATAACCGGCGGGACCCAGTAGAATTTCCGGAACCAAATCCAGCGGAAACACGAAGTAAGTAATCGCCAAGCCCAATTTGGCTTTTTCCTGGGTGGGCACATCCGGATCCAGCGACAGTTTACACAACAAGTGAAACAGGTCCGGTGCAAATAACAAATACTCTACCCAGGGATTGCCACTGCCCTTGCGGGATTGGGACCAGGCATTGAGTTTGCCGCGCAGTTTTAAGTAAAAATCCTGTTTGTTCTTATCCATGGAATCCATAGCCTTTCCTCTGGATGTGGTGTTACAAACTATGGCAGTCTAACGCAATAAAAGTTCCACTCCATGTGCATCGTTTAATTCTGATACTTTACTTTAGCTTGGAGATTTGGAATCGGTTCCACTGTTCCAAGCTGATGTCGTTTTGAACATAGCCCCGCAACGGTGCCCCTGGGCCCAGAGCGACACATCGAATCAACAATGGTTTAAGGTCGCCGCTTGCTGAACTATTCCCCTGCGACAGCAAAGATACACTGGGAACCTCCATGCGCAGCTGTGTGTCCACAATATAAGCCATGGCAGGCTCCGCTTTGTGGGGCAAATATTTGATCCCGGCGGCACGCCAAAACTGGTAACGCTCCGCTTCCGTGGGTAAAGCCCAGTAACCATGCGGATGGAGCCGGCGACAACGTTGCTTGGCGGAATCTAATGCCATCATCGGCTCGGTGCGGGAAAAGACCAGGGGCGTGCTCCAAACCAAGCCGCTTTGCCGTTCATACCAAGCGCTCTCTCCCCCGGACAATGTTACAAAGAACCAGCCTCCGCCCAAATCCGCTCCGGTTTTAAACGCAAGTATGCCTTTAAAACGTTGCTCCAATTGTTTTAAAAAATGTTTTCTTTTGCCATCTTCACCGGGATCAACTACGGGTTTCAACACAGAACGATAGAGGTCATCGATCAAAAGCTCACCCAGAAAACTAATACCGCCATGAGTGGGTATGGGACAAAGTGACGACAACACGACTACTGTACCGATAGCAACGGCAACAGCCGTCACCGGTTTGCCTCGCCTAAGCCGCAGATAAACCTTAATGCCAATTCCAACATTAACGACCAAAGCGGTAGCGATGATAAAAATTACAGTCATATCCCCATAATTTAGTTAGTATTAGGATATTTGGCAAGGTTCAAAGAAATCGTTGAACACGTCAGTCGACGTGTTACAGAACATTACCAATGAAAATAAGACAGGACCGTCAGTACCACTGCAGTCAGCGCCACATCCACTGCCACCGTTATTGGCGCCAGCAATTTTAAAATAGGTTTTGCCGATCGGGGGTGGTCAAACAGTCCACTGTAGGTTAAATCTATATTGTATTGATGTACATTTATCTGGCGTGCGCTGATGCGGTGTTTTACTGTAATAGCTTCTTTGCCCACATACCCCAATGCAAGCAACACCGGAGCTTCGTTCGTTTTTGTTGCATATCGTACATATATTGCGTGATTACTATCCTCCGGCAAGACGACGGTCTCCGAGCTTGTTACCTGTAGCATACTCAGTTTTTCTCCGCTTGGTACACAACTTTGTTGCACAACATCCTTTTTTGTTGCTCTATATGAAGGATAATCTGAATCGGAATGATAGGTAAAACGCATGTCCGGATTGGATGGCAACGGGACTCTCAATACGTAATCAAAACGGGCGTGTTTGGAATAATCCTCCGATACTTTGGTTTGCCGGATGCAAATATAAGCCGAACCATCCTTTTCATAAGCATCCAAAACTATTGTGGAACCGGGGTCCACTTTCTGTAAGCGTTTATCAGAATCCGCTTCATGTATCAATACGGCAGTACAAGAACAAAGCGTCAAAGAGCACAAAATCAGGAATACAGTTTTCATCGGCGTCATAGGAGAACTAACGGCCGATGATGGAGGGAGTAAATAGGATGTTGCGGCTATATAGATCTTTTGTGGGCTTTTGTGATTGACATCACAAGGCTTGTGTTGCGTTCGGACATCTTTGGAGGAGATTTTCGAGCCTCACAACACCTGAGGAATACGTAGAATCTGCCCCGGTAAAAGAGTATCGTTACTGAGTTGATTCACCTGACGCAGTCGCTGCTGATCCACTTTGTATCGTCGAGCGATGGCGCTTAAAGTGTCACCTTTGCGGATTTCATACATTTGGTGGCCTCCCGCTACCTGGCTACGACTAAAATAGGTTCCGGCAACGGGATTTTTGTGGAAAAAGCTTTTAATACCCTTTACCAACGCCAAGGCCACTTTGTGCTGGTAATGCCGGCTACGCAATTTGGATTCTTCTTTGGGATTGGAAATAAAGCCGGTTTCAACCAATATTGAGGGAATATCCGGCGACTTTAGCACCACGAACCCGGCATTTTCCACTTCATCCTTATGTAATTTAGTCACCCGTTGCAGTTGTCCTAATACGGTTTCGCCTACTGAGGTGCTTGCGGCTATCGTGGCATTTTGGGACAAATCCAATAACACGGATGCCAGCAATTCGTCTTTGTCATCCAGACTGACACCGCCCAACAAATCGGAATCGTTTTGCGAGGAGGCTAACCAGCGAGCTGCTTCACTACTGGCACCTTTTTGCGATAACACGTATACCGAAGCTCCCTCTGCCATTCCATTCTCCACTGCATCGGCATGGATGGAAATAAACAAATCGGCGCGCTTGTCTCTGGCTTTTTGCATGCGGCTGCGCAGACTCACATAATAATCATCGCTGCGCACCATAACGGCTTTAATACCTTTTTCCCGGTTAAGCATATCGTGCAGGCGTCGAGAAATAGACAACACCACATCTTTTTCCGAGGTGCCGTTTTTACCCACTGCACCGGGGTCATCACCGCCATGACCGGCATCGATGGCCACAACCAAAGGGCGCAGTTGGCGGTGAGGCTTGGGTTTGACGGTTTTCAGTGCTTTTCTATCCGAGGTAACATTGTCCAAGTCCAACACCAGACGATGACCGTAATTTTGATGCGGACGGAGTAAAAAGCTTTTGGCTTTGGCGGATTGTTTCATGTCCAAGACAATGCGCAACTCATCACCGTGGGCAGCACTGCGAATACTCTTTACAACACTGTTTTTGGCATTGGGCGTGGTAACACGGTCACCCATACGAGCCTGTTTCAGATCGATCACCACGCGTAGAGGATTATTTAGGACAAACACTTTGTGTTCGACCGGCGCGCTGATATCCAATACCAGACGACTGGACTCCGGCCCGGCCCACAAACGCAGCCCTTGGATCTCAGTCAGGGGGGCTGCGGTTACGACGGCTGTTACCAGGGCTGCCACCAGACCCAGAACACCCCAAACTATGGTTTTTTTACTAGCAAACATGCCGCCTCATCTTGTTCTTTCGTGTCATGCTTGTGTTCTCCGGGCCACATCAATCGTATTGATTCGCTCGGACCTGATTCACGAGCCAATATCCAGTAGTACGGTGTCATGCAATATTTACACCTTTAACCCTATAGCATCGACCAGGAGTGTCTCAAGTATACCAGCTCAAAGCTGTCTTGCCACTTACGCTTTTTTGGTAAAAATAACAAACTTACTCAGCGACGAGTGCAAGACGGTCAATGACTCGCTGCAATTCTGCCGAGGTGGATTCCAAGGTAAGACGTCTACCGCCATTTTCATACTCCAGATAGCAGTGCAAATCCGCAGAGGGTAAGACACCTTGGCCTTTTTCCGGCCATTCAATTAAATTCAGAGCATGGCTGCCGAAGTAATCTCGTATGCCCATATATTCCAACTCTTCGGGATCGGCGAGGCGATACAAATCAAAATGATTCAACGTGACTCCTTCCAATTCATAAGGCTCCACCAAAGTATAAGTGGGACTTTTCACAGCGCCTTGGTGACCCAAAGTCCGTAAAATACCACGAACCAGTGTTGTTTTTCCGGCGCCCAAATCACCGTGTAAATACACCGTCATGCCGTTCTTCAAAACCGGGGCCAGCAATCGAGCCAAATCCATCATGGCCGTCTCATCGGCCAAATGCCAAAGACGCACCCTTATTCTCCCCTGTTGACCAAATTGCGTAAGTGCACAAATAAATCTGTAGCGAGCAATCCACGTTCCCCGGCCTGTGACGCTAGATCCGCTGCTGCTGCATGCACAGCCACCCCCTCAAGAGCCGCAGTCATGGGATCCAAGCCCTGCCCCATTAATGCTGCAATCACACCGCTGAGTACATCACCCATGCCTCCAGCGGCCATGCCGGGATTTCCTGCGGGACACAAAACGGTCTCCTTACCGTCGCTTATCAATGTGCCACACCCTTTCAAAACACACACTCCCCCATAGCGTTGCTGGATTTCCTTAATGGCATAAAACCGATCATCCTGCACCTCGTGCGTGGGACAATTGAGTAAGCGAGACGCCTCACCGGGATGCGGGGTCAATACCCATTGGGCATTTTTGTGGCCCTTTGCCGCCAACAGAGTCAGGGCATCGGCATCCAACAATAAGGGTTTATTCGTTTGAATCACGGCATCGAAAAGCGGTACCGACCAATGGTCCAGCCCTAGTCCGGGGCCAATGGCTACCACATCTACTTTGCGCAGTAAGGGTAGCAATTCCGTCGAGCTGGCCACGGCATGACTCATAAGTTCAGGCCGGGCGATATTCAGAGTACCCGCAGTATCGGGATGAGCGGCCACACTCACCAAACCCGCGCCACAGCGCAACGCGGCCTCGCCCGCCATCCGTGCAGCACCGGAAAGACCTCGAAAACCACCCACCACTAAAACATGACCGCATTGGTTCTTGTATGTGGTTTTCTTTCTTGGAGTCAGCACCGCACCGTCTTCGACCCGAAAGGAGCGACAGGAACCGGGAACTTGCTCATAAACCTCGTGTGGTACCCGCAAATCATCAAACAGAATTTCACCACAACAGTCCGGGCCGGCACCAGTGAGTAAACCTTGCTTTAAACCAATAAAGGTCACGGTGAGGTCAGCCTCAACCGCGGCGCCCAACACTCGACCGGTATCGGCGTGTAAGCCCGTTGGTATGTCCACAGAAACTACAGCCGTGGCCTGTCCCGGAGTACTCAGATCCGTACCCCGAGCTTGATTGATGTTTTCTACGGCGCTGAGCCAATCTCCGCTGACCGCTCCTTGCAAACCCGTACCCAATAGAGCATCCACAATGACATCGTACATTTCAAAGCTGTCATTTTGGAACGGCCGAATCTCCACATGGCTGCCTTCCAAGCGTTCAAAAGCCGTCAGTGCGTCACCCTTGAGCTTGGCGCGATCACCCACTTGATACACACGAGTGCGCAGACCGGCGGCATCGGCTAATCGGGCAATCACATAGCCATCTCCTGCATTATTACCCACTCCACACAGCACAGCGATGTTACGCGCACGCGGCCAACGCCGGTGTAATGCATTAAACACCGCCGCACCGGCATGTTCCATTAAGGTCATACCGGGAATGCCTTGCTCCTCAATGGTGATTCGGTCCAATTCTCTAACCTGGGCCGCCGTGTACAAAATAGCTTCAATGTTGTTGCGCTTTTGGTTCATAATTTAGTTCATAATTTGATAGTTTAATTTACGATTGTTTTTTCACTGATCCAGAAACTAAAACCAATGACCTATTTATACATTATATACCGGGGTTTACCATGACAGACTCCGGGAAACCATACTCCAACATGGATTTTTTACAACTTGTAAAAAATATCAAGTCCTGGGGCATTGAATTGGGTTTTCAGCAACTGGGAATCAGTGACATCGACCTGCAAAACGCTGAGGTCCATTTACTCAACTGGTTGGAGCGAGGCTTTCACGGACAAATGGACTATATGCAGCGCCATGGGGTAAAACGCAGCCGGCCGCAGGCAATCGAACCCGGTACCATCAGCGTTATTTGTGCACGAATGGATTATTTGCCGGAAAACATGCATACCGCGGAGGAAGTACTGCATAACGATCAGCAAGCGTATATTTCCCGCTACGCCTTGGGCCGTGACTATCACAAGCTGCTGCGAAAACGTCTACAAGCCCTGGCAAAACGCATTCAAAACCATATCGGCCCCTTCGGCTACCGGGTATTTACTGATAGCGCACCGGTGTTAGAAAAAGCTCTGGCCGAAAAAGCCGGACTGGGGTGGATTGGCAAACACAGTAATTTGATCCAACAAAATGCCGGTTCCTGGTTTTTCCTCGGGGAGATTTACACTGACCTACCCCTACCTGCCGATGACGCGGCCAGTAACCATTGCGGTACTTGTCAACAATGCCTGGACGCGTGCCCCACCCAGGCGATTGTTGCTCCCTATCAGGTGGATGCACGGCGCTGTATCTCATATCTCACCATTGAATTGAAGCAATCCATACCACCGGAATTTCGTCCTTCCCTGGGTAACCGCATCTACGGATGCGATGACTGTCAACTGGTATGCCCCTGGAACCGTTTTGCCCATATCAGTCAGGAGATGGATTTTCATAGTCGTCACAGCCTGGATCAGGCTACCCTGGTGGATTTGTTTAGCTGGACTGAGTCTCAGTTCCGAACCCGGTTTGAAGGCAGTCCCATACGTCGTATCGGCTATGAATGTTGGCTCAGAAATCTAGCGGTAGCTTTAGGCAATGCCACCCCGACAAGCGCCATCCGGCACGCCTTACTGAATCGAAAATACCACCCTTCGATTTTGGTGCGAGAACACGTAGAGTGGGCACTGGATCAACAGTCCAGACTTTAAGAATTCCCGCTGTAGACGATACAGTTTCTGATGCAAACTGTAAAAAAAGCCGTGAGAATGATGATGAAACCCAAATACATCAAAAATATCAAACACATATCTTTTATTACTGTACTGATCAGTGCGGCATTTTGGCTCAGCGCCTGCGGGAGTCAGCCGCCGCGGGTTTTGGCACCTAGCGCCGGTGCGAATCCAATCCCGGACAAGTCACAAAACCAAGTCTTACACAAACTCAATACCGTCTATGCCTCTTGGGAAGGCGTACCCTATAAATACGGTGGTAATGACAAACGCGGTATCGACTGCTCCGGCTTTATTCACGCCGCATTGAAAACCGCATTAGGCCTGGATGTCCCCCGTTCGACCCAATTGCTGGCACAAAGTGGTAAACAAATCTCAGACAAGGAACTGCGCGCGGGTGATTTGGTATTTTTCAAGACCAGTAAAAAAGACCGTCACGCGGGCATTTACCTGGCGGATGGGCGCTTTATGCATGCATCAACTTCACGCGGTGTGATGATTTCACAGCTGCAAAACCCGTACTGGCGTGACGCTTACTGGAAATCCCGCCGCATACTATAACCCTCCTTTGTGTACGCCTTTGGCAAACCTGAAGTTAACCTTAACGGCTCAAATTAGACGTTAAGTTAGACATAAGTTGCGACGATAAAACGTCTAAGACACAGTCTTGCAACCTTTTTCTTGTTCTTTAAATTTTTAGTGGTTCAGCATGAAGCGATTAATCCTCAGCCTCAGTTTGCTCGCAGTATCCCTATCCTTACAGGCCGCTGTGCAAACCACTGTGGATACCGGTCACGGTCACACATTGGAACAAGCGGCTTTCGCCCTTGTGAGCCTGTTTCTGATTAGCCTGTTGATTTATACAGCATTTCTTTTACGCCAAATACGATCCAATAGAACCGAACTGGAAAGAACCGCAGCACAATGGACTTATGCCATGGACTTTCTGGAAGACCCCATGTATCTGGTGGACCTCAACGATATTGTCCTTCGTGCCAATAAAGCATTCTACCGCCAAGTTGGTAAACCTGAAGCAGAAGTGCTGGGTAAAGATGTGAAAACCCTGATCCACTTAAAACCGGAAAAAATCCCATGCCCCGGTTGCCAGGCCCGCCTGGATCGGCGTGATGCTTTTTTTACCAAAGAAGTGGACGATCCCACTAACCCCATTGGAAAACCCATCGAAGTGACTATTCGCGTGGTCAGAGATGAATCGGGAGAACCCACCAGTATTCTTTGTGGAATCCGGGATCTATCGCATTTGCGTCATACCGAAAATGCACTGCGTGATAACCGTAAAAAACTCAATCACGCACAACGCATTGCTCGCATGAGCAGTTGGACCTGGGATTTGCGTTCTGATCTGATCAGCGGATCGGACCCGTTTTACGAAATGTTTGGGATTGACCCAAGTGATCATGTTTCGATGGATAGCTTTATCCAAGGCATACCCACGGCAGAACAACAGCAGTTTAAACAAGCCATAGCCAAAGCCGTTGAATACAAAACCGCATTAAGTATTGACCACCCCATTATCACGGAGCAAAACAAAATCCACATCATCCACCAGGAAGGTGAAATTCAGTTCGATAGCAATGGCTCAGTCATTGGTCTCTCGGCAACGGCGCAGGATGTTACTCGGCAAAAACAGACGGAATCGGAACTGATTGAGGCGAAAGAACGTGCCCAGGTAACCTTGGCCGCGATTGGTGACGCTGTACTGACGGTCAGTCCGGATGGTGTGATCGAATATGTCAATGCAGCGGCAGAATCACTTATTGGGCTAAACAACGCAGAACTCTGTGGTAAGGATTACCACAATCGTATAAGCCTTGAAAATCAGGTGACTCGCTTACGTATCAAAGACCCCATAGAACGATGCCTGGCCGGAAATGGGCATACCGTGGTTGAAAAAAGTTGTGTTTTGGTCGCCCGAGACGGCTCGGAGTATATTATTGATGTTACCGCAGCGCCCATTCGACATTTTGACAACCAAATAATGGGTTGTGTGCTGGTTTTGCATGACGTTACTCAAATGCACAACCTCACGCGCATGTTAAACCATCAGGCCACTCACGACCCCCTCACCGGCTTGATCAATCGACGTGAATTTGATGTGCGTTTGCGCCGTGCCCTGGACAATGCCCGGGTAGATGATTTGGAACACAGCTTGGTTTACATTGACTTGGATAATTTTAAAATTATCAATGACAATTGCGGTCATTTGGCCGGCGACGAACTATTGAAGCAGTTCACGATGCTTGTCCATGAAAAACTCCGGAATAATGATACATTTGCCCGCCTGGGTGGTGATGAATTTGCCATATTGCTGCATGGATGCCCGGAAAGCAAAGCAATGGACATCGTGACTTCGACTCTGGAAGCATTGAAACAGTACAAATTTCAGTGGAGTCACAACCGTTTTGACATTGGTGCCAGTTTCGGCCTTACCGCCATCAGAGCCTCCAGCAACAATTCCAACGAAGTCCTCAATGAAGCCGATTCCGCCTGCTATCTGGCAAAACGCTTGGGGCGCAATCGCATCCAGGTTTATGATCAACATAACTTTCTACTGTTGCAACACCGCGGCGAAATGCAATGGGTGCAAAAGATCAATCAGGCGTTGGAGAAAAACCGCTTTCGGCTCTATTGTCAGAAAATCATG
Source organism: Gammaproteobacteria bacterium (assembly GCA_029882975.1). Classification (NCBI taxonomy): domain Bacteria; kingdom Pseudomonadati; phylum Pseudomonadota; class Gammaproteobacteria; species Gammaproteobacteria bacterium. The sequence goes on along the minus strand of JAOUJW010000010.1, from coordinate 45,742 downwards.
TCATTGACGCAGGAAAGTGAGCATGGGTTTTATGAGTTTCTTCTGCGTCTGAGTGACGATTCCGGGAAAATTATCGGACCCGGCGAGTTCATACCGGCTGCCGAACGCTTTCAACTGATGCCCCTGATCGACCGTTGGGTGGTGAAAAATGTATTTCAATTTATCGCTATGAATGGCTTAGTCAACTCGGATTTTAAATGCGCCATCAATCTGTCTGCACAATCCATTTGCGATCGCGAGTTTGTTGCGTACATTATCGAACAATTACATCACTGGAATTTACAAGCGTGGCAAATTTGTTTTGAAATTACCGAAACTGCTGCCATAGACAATCTGGTGGATGCCGAACATTTTATATTCCAGTTGCGCGACTTGGGTTTTGAATTCTCCTTGGATGATTTCGGCAGTGGCATGAGTTCTTTTGCCTACCTCAAACAGCTCAAGGTAGATTATCTGAAAATAGACGGCATGTTCATAAAAGAGATTTGCAAGAACCAAGTTGACCGTACTATGGTATCCTCCATTCACGCAGTTGCTGATTTGATGGGCATTCAAACCATCGCGGAATTTGTAGAAGACAAGGAAACGACCCTGTGCCTGAAGGAACTGGGCATCAGTTACGCCCAGGGCCATGCCATCAACAAACCGCAACCGGTTGACACTCTCACGACAACCCAGGTGAAACACAACTTTTCCGCCTAAGCCGCTACAGCACCGTTACGAACTCTTGGAGAACACGTCCACCAGCCGGTGTGCCTGCTCACCCCACTGGTACACACTGATCGCCAGAATAATACAGGCGGCCCCCAGCCATACACTGAGCAAAACCGGTTCATCATTTAGTAAATGCCCAATAAGCAAGGCTAGCACGGGGGTCACCAAAGTGATTAAGGCCACTTTGTTAGCCTCTATATTTTTAAGCACATAAAAATACAAAGAAAAACCAATGACTGTTCCGAACACGCCCAAGTACATCAAAGCAGCTCCGGTTTTCAACGCAGCTGTACTGGCCAAATAATCCATGTGCAGGGAACCGTCAACAATCCACCAAGTGAGCAAATACAAGGGCACCGCAAACAGCAGACCGCCGGCCGTGATGCTTAAGGCCGGTAGTTGGGCATCGATGTTTTTCATCCATACCGCACTACCCGCATGCAGAAAAACCGCCATCAAGATACCGCACACTCCTTTCCATACATCGTTACTCAAACTTATATCGGACTGGAAAATAATGAACAAGCCGGTAATCCCCAACAAGGCTCCCAGTAACTTCGTGACACCAAAGGACTCCTTCAAAATCAATGCCGCCAAAACACCGGTGACCACCGGTGTTAATCCAAATACGGTTGCCACCAACCCAGAGGGAATGTATTGTGCGCCCCAATAAACACACAGCATGGCGCCATAGATGCCTGAACCCGCCGCCACATAGGTCCAACGGGCCTGACGCTGCCAGGATAGTTTTTTGTTGATCAGCACCAGCAGACTCAGGCAGAAAACCATCCCAATCAACATACGGCCTGCGGCACCAAATACAAATCCCCAACCCTGACTGCTCCATTGAATGGCTAAGGGTGTTGTGGACCAAATTATAATCACCCCCAAATAGGCGGCAGGAACAGACATATCAGTATCCTCATGTTTTAAGGCTGGTTTTCCGGTCTGCATGTTTAAAACCATGCGTTGAAACCGGGTAAAAAAAAAGGCCGTGGATCTTTCGGTCCGCGGCCTTTTTGAAATTCATTGTTCACTGCAGTTAATGCTTCATGATTTCCTCACGCCACGCGAGCGGGCTCCACAGAATACGGCGGATCCGATTCGCTTTCTTAGTCAGCATAAGGGTGCTCAGAAATCTCATGGGCTAAGTGTGCGCTGAGTCTTTGAAACTGTCAAGTGGGAACAGTAAGAATCAAACAAGTTTTGCTCTGTTGCAAGGTTCAGGCGTATCTTTTACATTTTTACTCAGCCGCATCGATGCGGCAACTTGCAAAAATCGTGTTTACACTTTAATAAAGTTTTTGCGATAGTGCTGCAATTCTTCGATAGAATCGCGAATATCATCCAATGCCAGATGCGCACCTTTTTTGGTCAATGTTTTGGCGACATCGGGAGCCCAGCGACTGACCAACTCTTTCAAGGTGCTCACATCCAAATTACGATAATGAAAATACGCCTCCAGTTCGGGCATACAGCGCGCCAGAAAACGTCGGTCCTGACAAATGCTGTTACCGCACATAGGCGATTTACCTTTATCAATATGCTCACTCAGAAAAGCGATGGTTTGTGCCTCGGCTTCCGCCTCGTCAATAGCGCTGGTTTTAACCCGGTCAATCAGACCCGATTTACTGTGTTGGCGGGTGTTCCATTCATCCATGCCACCGAGTATGGCATCACTCTGATGAATGGCCAAAACCGGTCCTTCCGCCAGGATGTTGAGTTCACTGTCTGTAACAATGGTCGCAATTTCGATAATACTGTCCATTTGGGTATCCAGACCCGTCATTTCCAGGTCGATCCAAATGAGATTACTGTCCTGTTTCGCCATGCTTACCTCTGTTTGATATTAGACACTTTTGTTACAGACCCATTTACGGCACGTCACTGACTAACTATAGTAACAAAGTGAATAAAAACATTCAGTGTTTTGGAAAATCGAGTATTATATCAGGCACCATGCCTAAAACTATAGATCCCAAACTATTGACAACAAACCCCTTACTGCGCAATGGGAAACCTGCGATTATCAGGAGTTTCAAGTTGGCGTTATTGGTTAGGAGCTATCAGGAGTAACCACAGATGAAACACCGATATACCTTAATAAGTTTTGCTGTAATTCTCATCGTTTGGGCCGGTGGCACAGCAGCAGCCGGTGACACTCCGGATGGGGAAAAATTGTATCAGGAACATTGTATGGGTTGTCATGATACACGTATCCATAATCGTCCCAATCGTATCGTCCACGTTTATTCAGACCTCGCAAACAGAGTGAAATTCTGTGATGCACAGGTACAGTCCGGATTCAACGCCGCGCAATTAGCCGCTGTGACCGATTATCTGAACAAACAGTTTTATAAATTCATCAAGGATTGAGCATGAGTGAAACCCAAGTTTGTGATCTGACCCAAAAAAACTGTAAACCCTGCGAAGGCGGTGTGAAACCGCTGGACAGCACCGAGATCGACAACTTAATGCCACAAATTCCTGAGTGGGAATTTATCGCGGATAAACAGGAAATCCAACGGACCTTTAAATTCAAGAATTACTATCAGACCATGGCATTCGTCAATGCGGTGGCATGGATGGCTCACCAGCAGGACCATCACCCGGACTTGGAAGTCAGTTACAATCGCTGTCTGGTCCGTTACAGCACCCATGCCATTGGCGGTTTATCAGACAACGACTTTATTTGTGCAGCTAAAGTGGATGCACTATTACAGGCATAAGGCGACGGCATGTACAGGCTTTCGGTAGTATGAGTTCTAAAACCCCCGGCAGACGCGAACGCTGGCGACAAAAACAAGTAGAGCAGGACAAAGCCCGACGTGATGCCCGGGTACAGGAAAAAACCGAACAAATACTCAATAGCAGTGAATTGGGGCCGCAACAAACCGGCCTTATTGTAGCTCACTATGGCGCCAATTTTGATGTAGTGGACCAGGAACATAAACACCACCACTGCCTCAGTCGGAAGAACCTGCCTAAACTGGTGTGCGGCGACCGTGTCTTCTGGCAATCCAGCGGCCAGGACGTGGGCGTTATCACCGCTTTGCAGGAACGCCACACACTGCTGGCGCGACCGGCATACAATAAACAACTCAAGCCCATCGCCGCCAATGTGGATTTGATTGTGGTAGTGGCGGCACCGGTTCCCGAGTTTGACCTGGATCTGATTAATCGCTATCTCATTGCCGCTCGCTTAACCGACATTGAACCACTGCTTCTGTTTAACAAAATCGATCTTCTGAACCCATCGGAACAAGAGCATCTGCGCCAGGAACTGGCGCTGTACGTTGACATTGGTTATGACGTCTGTTTCGTCAGCACCAAACAAAAAGACGGCTTACAGGCCTTATGGGAAAGCTTGGCGGATAAAACCAGTATATTCGTCGGTCAATCGGGAGTGGGCAAATCGTCCTTGATCCAAACCCTATTACCGGATAATGATATACGCATTGGTGATTTATCTGTCGCCTCCGGATTGGGTAAACACACCACCTCCGTTACCCGCTTGTATCAATTACCCAGTGGTGGCTCCATCATAGATTCTCCCGGAATTCGCGAATTTGGCCTGGGCCATGTGGCACAGGACCGCATCAGCCTGGGCTTTATTGATTTCGAATCGTTTCTAGGACAGTGCAAATTTAACAACTGCACCCATCTTAATGAACCCGGTTGCGCTATCATGAATGCGGTGGACTGCGGGAAAATTCATAAGCAGCGCTATCAAAGCTATCGCCGAATTGTACAATCATTAAGCAAACGCTAAGACCCAGTTCTCAGTTTTTACAATTCCCCCCGGTTGATCCTCACTAAATAAAGCTGCCGGCCGATAGAAATCTTAAGCGAAATAGACTGTTGGGCATCGCTCTTGCAAATACGGTCTATACTAAACGTTACATTTCATACTCACGACATTGGCACAAACGAGTGCCGACTGAATAGGTAAGGAAAATCGCATGAAAAAATTACTGCCGATTGCTCTGTCATTCGCTTTTGTGTCATCGCCCTGCTTTGCCGGTAAAAGCACTATAGATTTGGCTGCAAACTTAGGTTTAATGGATCAAGCATTATTTCAGGACCTGGTTGAGGAGTTGGGTGCAGCCTTAAGTTATAAAGCCGTGGCTCCGGCGGAATCCATGGGGTTGTTAGGTATTGATGTGGCCATTGAATTTTCGCAAACCGAAATGGGTACTCAGGGTTTAAAACGTGCCACCGGTAATCAATTTGGTACCAACTTATACCTGGCCAAAGTCCATGCCCATAAAGGCCTGCCGTTTGGCCTGGATGTGGGTGCTTCATTGACCAAAGATCCCAGCGGTAATGTGCAAAACATGGGGGCAGAACTGCGATTTGAGCTGCTTGAAGGCGGTACCTTGATGCCGGCACTGGGCCTGCGTGGGACCTACTCTGTACTTAGCGGTGTGGATCATCTGGATCTGAGCTCTATGGGACTGGAAATCGCCATTTCCAAGGGCTTTCTCATGGCCACGCCGTTTGCCGGTGTGGGTAAAGTGCGCATCACCGGAGATTCTGATCTGTTTGCCAAGGAAACCGTTGATTTAACCAAAGTGTTTGTAGGTTTGAACTTCAATATGGGCCTGTTTAACCTGGCTGCGGAAATTGATAAAACCGGTGAAAATACCACCAGTACGGCAAAATTCGGATTTCGCTTCTAAGGTAATAAACAAAGAGCAAAAAAAAGCGCGCCTCGGCGCGCTTTTTTATTGAGTTTTTTATCGTCTTATTGAGTTAGTTCAAACGGCTCAAACGTACTCATCCACTCCCAGGGCCGTCGTGAACTGCATGCGTTCCTCGGCATATTGGGTGCTTTGGTAAGCGGATATGGCATTTTTGGCCTGTAAAGCCATCTCGCCTCCCAGGCGCTGGAACTGAGCACGATCCTGGGTATATTCCATTTGAGCCGTTTGCACATAGGCTTGGGTTCTTGTTCTTTGTTGGGAGCTTTGGGCGCGCGCCTGGGGTTTTTCCTGACCATAACCCACGGCAGCCGGCTGATTTACCCGACTGACGGCTAACTTGTGGGGACGGGAAGGAAAGTTTCTCCCGCCAATACCTGAAAATTCTGCACTCATCAACGTTATTCTAATGGAATGGGATATTGTTACATTATTATTAACATTCTACCTTTGTATCGGCCGTAATGTTAAAACATTGCAAACTTTAACTGCAAAAAATGCTATCCCTGTCACATTATCTCCGAGGTTATTGCGTTCAACCGTTTTTGCCGCTATCTCCAATCCTCTACGGAAAGCAGGGCCTTTTCCAAATTTATAGCCCTGTCCAGACCAATACTCTGGTTCATGTTTTTGGCGCCCTGAAGATTGGCTCCTTCAAGATTCGCACCACTTATGGTAGCCCGGGTAAACTCCACCCGACGCATGTCCGCTCCACGCAAATCCGCACTCAATAACACACAAAACCAGAAATTGGCCTTATACAAATCTGCATCTCTCAATTTGGCATGACTGAGATTACTGTTGGAAAAGTCGACTTCTCTCAAGTTGGCTTCGTTCAGAACGGACCATTCAAAATGGGCGTGTTTGGCACTGACACCTTGCATATTGCTCTTGCTCAAATCCGCTTCGAAAAAATTAGCCTCATCCACTGTGGCTCCCCGCATTTTTGCATGACGCAAATTGGCCTCGGTAAAGTTAGAAGCAAATACATTAGCCCCTCGCAAATCCACACGCTCCATATTGGCCCGAACCATAGTGGCATTGTACATGTGGGCCTGACGCATATCAGCTCCCACCAAAATCGCCTGACTCAATTTAGCCCGAGACAAATCGGCACTATTGAAAACCACCCCTCTGAGGTCGGTACCTTCCAGGTTAGTCCCTACCAGAATGGCGTTACTCAAATCGGATTTATGAAAATTGATACCGCGTAAATCCAAGTTGGAAAGATTACTCTCACCCAAAAAGACCTGGGTCATACTGACTTCACGCAAGTTAGCACCGGCCAAATTTATGTTTCTCAGGGTAGTTCTGTCCAGTTTAGCGCCCTGCAAATTGGCACCGCTTAAATCCGCTCCATCCAATACAGCCCCGGTTAAGTCCGCCCCACTCAGATTGGCGTTTTTCAAATTCACTCCGGCCAAACCGGCAGAGACTAATCTGGCATTGGTGAGATTCGCTGCTTCCAGATTGGCATATTCCAAATTGCTGCGTTCCAGAGTAGTACCCACTAAGTAGGATTGGGACAAATTGGCCTTACGCAATTGTATAAATGACAAGTCCAATTCAGACATGCTCTTACCGCTCAGGTCCACGTGTTCGGGTAATGCGGCTGAAGCAATCGAATCGGTGATGTCATTCTTGCTAAGCGGCGTGCCGAAACGACTTTGTTTCAAGGCATTTCCGCCGCAACCCAACTGAATAATACTCCCGATCAACAACAGCGCTATTGTTTTCCACGCTGGTTTCTTGCTCAATGGCATGATAATACTCACTTTCGTTGCGGTTTCGCGACTTGGTCACGTATATACACGGGTAATGCAGCTGCCGCATCTACCGTATGGCCTAAACGCACTTGGCCTATCGCCAGGGCAGCCACACTGGCTGCTCGAGGAAAAGCTTCAACCCAGAACTCAGTACCGGTTCGTGCTTGTAATTCATGCGAATAGCTTTGCCAGCCGGAACCTATGCCGAACCAATCCCGGTGCTCAGGCGGTAACGGCAGTTTCCCCGCAGGGCAAACACCCTCTTCGCTCAATGCCGTGGCACTGTCCTCCCCACAATGGTAGTAAGCGTAATAAACTTCCTCCATTCGAGCATCAATAGCCGCAATCACGTGAGTCCGGCCGCTGCCATGAGCCAGTGCTGCAAGAGAGGAAACCGGTACCACCGGTAAATCTGTAGCATATGCCATGCCTTGAATAATGCCTGTAGCAATACGCACGCCCACAAAAGAGCCGGGGCCGCGACCAAATGCCACTGCATCCAGCTGAGGCAAACGGATTTGGGCCTCAGCCAATAGCGCCTCACACATCCCCAAAACAAGCTGAGAATGTTCCCGCGGAGCCAATCGGTATTGCTCCAAAATTTCACCGTCAAGGTACAAAGCAGCCGAACAGGCTTCCGTTGACGTATCCAAGGCCAGTATTTTCATGATAACGCTAAGACTCCTGTGGATTTTCAGATTGTTCAGCAACGGTTTGCCGGGTTTTGCAATACTGAAAAAATCGCTCCAGCCGCTCCAGTTTGCGGGTTTTGGTCATGGCAGGCAGGCTGTCTAAGAACACGCGACCGTAACTTTTACTGATCATCCGCGGATCACATATAACCAGAGCACCGGTATCGCTTTGATCCCGAATCAAGCGCCCTACGCCTTGTTTTAAACCTATAACCGCACGGGGCAATTGAATTTCCATGAAAGGATTACGTCCTTGTTGCTGCAAGGTGTCAATTCGGGCCTGTAATACGGGGTCGTCCGGCGCAGCAAAGGGTAATTTATCAATGATAACACATGACAAAGCCTCACCTTTGACGTCCACACCTTCCCAAAAACTGGAGGTACCAATAAGCACAGCGTTTCCTTGGCGTCGAAAGGAATGCAACAACTCTCCCCGCGATTGTTCCCCTTGCACCAGTAAAGGGTAATCAATATCTTTCAGCTGCGCTGCAATCTGGTTCAAGGCTCTGTAGCTGGTCACTAGAATGAAAGCCCGACCTTGACTATACCCAATCACTTGGCGAGCCAGACAGGCCACTGCATCCAGGTGCTGCGGTGTATTGGGTTCGGGAAGTTCCTCGGGAATATACAGCAAAGCCTGTCGGGTAAAATCAAAAGGACTTTCCCAACTATGTACCTGTGATGATTCCAACCCCAGCGCTTGCTGAAAATGGCTGAAATTTCCGGCTACAGATAGCGTGGCCGAGGTAAAAATCCAGGCACCCGGCTGGCTTTGCATGTAGGCACTAAACTGTTCTGCCACCCGGGTCGGTGTTTTGTGCAGCGTAAAACTGCTTTGATGGGTTTCACACCACACCACTTCGTCGCTTGGATTTTCTTGCTCGGATTGAAACTGACTCAAGCCATACAGTAATTCCTGTGCCCGGCGGCGGCAATTATCAATGCCGCCACTGCGCACCGAGGCTTCCTTTAAGCAGTCTTCCAGCGCTTCGCAATGAAACAATAGCTGTTCAAAACACTCCTGGACTTCCTCATTCTGTTTCTGGGTCCAGGCAATACGCTGCCCCACATCTCCCAGACTGAGACGCAAATCTTTCACGGACTTATCTACCGCATCACAAATGTCATGAATCTCCGCGACATCGGCTGCTTCCTCTAACATTTCCGCCCGAGTGTCTTTGGTTAACTCCAGCAGTTGGCGACCACTGACATTACTGCCAAAAAACCGACTCGCTGTTTCCGGCAAATGATGGGCTTCGTCAAAAATAAACGCATTGGCACCCGGCAATACTTCGCCGAACCCCTCGTCTCGCAAAGCCATATCTGCAAAAAATAAATGATGATTAACCACGACCAAGTCCGCATCCTGCGCGCTGCGACGTGCCTTAGCCACAAAGCAGTCACTTAAATTGGGGCAGTCGGAGCCTAGACAATTATCAACGTTGGAGGTCACTAAGGGCCACACCGCCGCATCTTCAGGTACCCCACTGACCTCGGCTATGTCTCCGCGGACGGTTCGAGGCAACCACTGGGATATGGCTTTAAAATCCTGCAATTGTTGTAAACTCAGACGGCCCTGGCGCTGTTGCTGATCGTAACGATAATGACACAGGTAGTTGGCGCGACCTTTCAACAGCGCGGTTTTCACCCCAACCCCTAATGCTTTTTTCACTAAAGGTAAGTCACGATAATAGAGTTGATCCTGCAAATTGCGAGTGCCGGTAGAAATGATCACTTTGTACTCACCAGACTGGGCTTTCAACAAGGCGGGAACCAGATAGGCAAAAGTTTTGCCGGTCCCGGTACCCGCTTCGGCGACTAGAGTACCGTGAGTTTCCAGAATCTCATTGATGAGTTGGGCCATTTCCTGTTGTGCAGGCCGAGCTGCAAAATCGGATTGGCAGTTGGCAAACGGCCCTTGCGAACCCAGCAAATCATGTACGGATACCATAGCGTCGGGTTGATTTTCCGGCAAAACCGCTATTTTACACGGAAATGTACTGGAAAGTTTAGAAACTCAGGCAGACTTAACGGATTTTTCTGTGTCTTCGCCGCTGATCGCATCACAACTCCACACCAGGCTACCGATTTTCATAAAACGAGCGACAGACAGAGCACCGCGATTACGGCGTTTCGCACTACTGCTTTTCACCGCGTCTTCGATTTCAGCGCGATCAGCCTCATAAATTTGCAGGGGTTCATAGTTATCGTTCATCAGAATCAGCATGACAGAGTCCCAGTCCTGCTCCAGTTTGATTTGTCCCACGCGCTGATTGGGCTTGGGTTGACCGGATATTGAACGGCCTTTGATTTGGATTTTCTTACCCAGGCGGGTACCGGACCCGATAGCATCGAAACCGGTAGACTCACTGGCATCCACAACCGGCTGCAGATTCATCAGCCTGACTACATCATGGACGGCGATTTCATTGCTGATACCCAGGGGCTTACCGGTTGCCTGGCGATATTGCGTTGCCAACTTTCGCGCCTGCTGCATCAGTTTATCTACGTCATACACATCCATGAATATTTTCCTATATAAAACACGTAGTTACATGTAATTCTACCTTAGCGCCCTTGCAACATATTGACCTGGTTAATTATGGTTTGATTTTGGGTTTTTAACAAACGGTCATTGGGTGCCAATGCAGTGGATTTAGACGCTAAACTTCGGGCCATATCCAATTTCCCCTGTTGTAAGCGCAATAAAGCCAAGCGATACCACAACTGGGCATTGCGCGGCTCAATGCGCAAAGCCCGCTCCAGTACGGCGGCAGCGCGCTCAGAATTTCCCGCCCGTTCCTCGGTTTTTGCCTGGCTCAGTAAAGCCAGAACCGTACCACTGGTGGGGTTGGAAGAAATCTCCGGAGCCAAATCCACGTTTTGCTCCTGTCCTTCGTCTACACGGTAAAAAGGGTCTATGCTCACTCCCTCATCATCCACTCGAATGCCGTCATTTAAACCTGTGGTGCCATGCTCTGTGGTGGCTGTCATGGTACATGCTTGCAAACCAACCAAGGTAAGCCCAAGCAGAGAAATTCCTAGGGATTTAAAACATTTTTTCCGATTCATTGCTGTTCCTGCTGCTGTGATGCGGCCAGTGTTTCCTGGTCACGTGTTTCTTTGACCCTGTCACAGTCGGTAAATTCCTCGTTCACCGTATCTTTTATAAACGGTAAGCGTACAGTATGCCCACATCCACCCGATATGTATTCCACGTTTTCGGGGACTGTATGGATAGGTGACTCGGTATTAATGGACTTAAAAATATCGGCCCATACCCGCAGAGCACCCTGAGACCCGGTTAACCCGGCCGGCTGATTGTCATCCATCCCCATCCAGACCACTCCCAGCTTGTCTCCGGTAAAGCCAACAAACCAACTATCGCGCAAATCATTACTGGTGCCCGTTTTTGAGGCAATACTCACAGACTCCCTCACATATTTATAGACTGCCCTTCCGGTTCCTGCACGGGTGGTGTATTGCATGATGGAATTGAGCAAATAAACCGGCTGGGGTTCCAAAACTTTCTCCACAGACCAGGGATAACGTTGCAGTGGATTGCCTTTTGCAGTCAACACTTCACGTATTGCGCGCACCGGTGTTCGAAAACCGCCGGAGGCCAGTGTATGGTACATCTGCACCACTTCAATAGGCGATAAGGCCGCAGCCCCTAACAGCAGGGATGGATAATTGGGTAAGTCTCTTTGTACTCCCATCTTGTTCATGGTTTTGATGATATTAGGTATACCCAAATCCAAACCCAGGCGAGCCGTAGACAAATTGTATGAATGGGATAAAGCTTGATACACAGGCACCCAACCGTGAGTTTTCTTGTCAAAATTTTGCGGTTCCCAATAAGTACCGCCCCCCATATCCAGCTTCATTGGCCCATCATCCAACAAGGTGCCGGGGTTATATTTTTGCGATTGACTCAGCGCGGTCAAAAATACCGCGGGTTTTACCAGTGAACCTATAGGACGCACGGCATCCAAAGCTCGGTTAAAACCGGCAAACTGTGGGTTGCGCCCCCCTACGACCGCCAATACCTCACCACCATCCACACTAACGATCACACTGGCCGCCTGCAAACGGGAACCGGGAAGATCCTTCCATTTACCCAGTATTTCCGTTCGATGGGACAGAGCTTTTTCAGTTTCGAATTGAATCAAGGGGTCCAATGTGGTGAATATTTGCAGACCTTCAGAGTTAAGATCGGTCTCTTTATAGTCGCGCCGCAGTTGTCTGCGCACCAAATCCATAAATGCGGGATAGGAGGTAATATTACTCTTAGCCAGGGATACCACGTCCAACGGAAATTCTTTGGCCTCTTCGGCTGTGTCAGCACCAATAATTCCGCGTTGCATCATCAGATCCAAAACCAGATCACGGCGGGCCAGTGCCCGCTTTTCCTGCCTGCGGGGTGAGTAATAAGACGGCCCTTTGACCATAGCCACCATCAACGCTAACTGGTCCGGCCGTAATAAATGCAATGGCTTCTCAAAATAAAAATAGCTGGCCAGACCAAAACCGTGAATAGAACGACGTCCATCCTGCCCCAAAAATATTTCGTTGGCGTAGGCCTCGAGAATTTCGTCCTTGTCGTAATGTATTTCCAGTAACAAGGACATAATGGCCTCGTTAATTTTGCGAACCAGGGAACGCTCACTGCTCAAAAAAAAGTTTTTCACCAATTGTTGGGTTAATGTACTGCCGCCTTGGACCGTTGCACCGGCACGAATATTGGCCCACAACGCCCGCGCAATCCCTTTGGGAGAAATACCTAAATGACTATAAAAATCCCGGTCTTCCACCGCAATTAGTGTCTGCACTAAGACATCAGGCAATTCCTCGCGTTTGAGCAAAACGCGATCTTCTGTGTGGCTGGGGTAAATTCGACCGATAATACCGGGATCCAATCGGGCAATAGGTAAATCCAAACCCGAATTGGCGTTGTACAGACTTTCCAACTGGTTACGCCCAAAATTCAGACGCAGAGGCAAAGAAGGTTCACTGCCATCCCAAAAGGTGAATGCTCGCGTAATTACCCGAAAGTGATTGCCATTACGAAAATAACTGCCCGGCGCATCAGGGTTCATCGACGGACGATAAGCCAAAACCTTCAACTCAGTTTCAAACTGATCCGCATTTAAACTTACCTTGGGATACAATTCTAATGGCCGGGCATATACTTTAGCGGGAATCGCCCAGCGTTTACCTTCAAATTGAGTCCGGATCTGGAAATCCAGATAAGCGACATACATCACACCAACAACAAACGATAAACCAAATAATATCAATATCTTACGTTTGTGTTCCCGTAGCAGATTCAACATCCGGATTATTTAACCTCAATTTTATAAATCACGCCGTTATAGGCAATTACGTATAATTCGCCCTGTGTGTCTTCAGCAAAAGAGGCAATATTCAAATCGGTTTGCAACATCACTTGAGGTCCTCCATTCGCTGAGGGCGCATATTGGGATTTTTCTTTAGAATTCAAAGCCCAAATCGTGCCACTGCAAAAATCGCCAAAAATATACCATCCTTGCAAGGATGCAATTTCTTCGCCGCGATAGACATAACCACCGGTTATAGAACAACCAAATTTGTGGTTATACTCCCAAATCGGGGCCTGAAAACTGGGGCTTGCACAGTTTTCGTCCTTATAACACTGGTTCCCCTCCAATACATTCCAACCGTAGTTCCCCCCTTTGATGAGCCGATTGACTTCCTCCCAATGATTTTGTCCCACATCAGCAACCCAGAGATCACCGTTACTTTTATCGAAACTCCAACGCCAGGGATTACGCAAACCCCAAGCATAAATTTCCGGTCGTGCAACTTTGGAATTGGCAAAGGGATTATCCTTGGGAATGGTATAAGGTAATTGCCGCACATCCAGTCTGAGCATAGCTCCCAGCAATGTAGAAGTATTCTGCCCATGTCCCCTGGGGTCCCCCCCGGAACCGCCGTCCCCCAGTCCCAGCATCAAATAGCCGTCAGGTGAAAACCCGATTTGACCACCATTGTGATTGGAATAGGGTTGATCAACTTGCAGAATAATCTCTTCCCTATCCTTGTCCGCACTGACACTGTCGGAGGCAAGCCTGGATACGATGGAAACCAATTTGAAGTTATTATCAGACCCCGTATAAGATACATAGATATAACCGTTGTCATTAAACTTGGGGTCAAATGCCATGCCCAATAATCCGCTCTCATTGTAACTGGCATTTACTCGGTCCGTAATATCCAGATACAGGCTTTTTACATAGACATTGGCATCGTTTCGAGCCAAACGAACAATACGCCCCGGCTTTTCTACTACATACCAAACATCAAACTGCCCCGGATCCGGCAGTAAAGCCACGGGTTGTTCAAATCCGTCGAACACCTTTACCAATTTTAGGTGCAGCGATTCTCCATTAATTTGCAAATGCACCGTGCCTTTATCAAAGCAGGCAGCCAACGAAGCTACGCACACAGCCGCCACCACGACCAATCCAACCCTACTCCATTTCATCAGATAATCTCCGGTAATCCAGGGAAGTTCTGATTAATTCCTGGCTGAGGTATGACCTCGATTGTACAATTCGTGATACACTCAATTCGTTCAAACAAAACTACCATATGAGTTTCCCCCATTATGAATTCACGTTTTGAAGCACTAAGACAAATGGAATCTTTTACTGAAAGCATGTTCAACCGCATTATTGCCTTTCAGGAAAAACAACATCCGGCCTGGGATTCTACCCTTTCATTTGATCAACGCATCAAAGGGCTGCCGCTGCACTATCTCATTTTCAGTGCCCACGATCGAGATCCGCAACTGTATGGACCAACAATTGCGCATTATTATCCTTTACGAGAAGAAATTCAAAAAATTGCTTATTATTGGCAACAAACCGGTGCCAAGCGGCTGGCGGATTTTTATTGTGGCAATGGATTCATGGGGAGTTTAATTGCACGCGAGGGTGTAAACACCTTGGGCCTGTCACAATACACGGCCAAACCCAATCAAATAGAACGTTTCCACGATAGCGATTGCTATGAATTCAGTTCCAACACCTTGGAACAATCCCAATGTGATGCCGTGTTTGTGGCTTGGCCACCCGCAGATATCAACCCTACACCACATATTGTTACCGCGCGACCCAAATTGCTTATTTATGTTTATACGGATCATTGCCATCCTGAAACCAAACAACGTCAATGCGGTGCCAGTGATATGTTTGACCTACTGTCAGAACAGTATGTATTGTTGGATCAGTGGAGTATCACCCGACCGGAAAACCTGCTGCATGAAATTTGGCCGGATATGACGCCCAACCCGGAAGAACAACGCCATACCCGAATTTATGTTTTGCCACAGTTTCAGGATATCCCTCTCCCCACTGAACTGCCCGCCAAAACGGAGTACCCCTGGGAAACAGACCACAATATGGCCATGTTGGCTTTGGAAGCCAAACGCCAACTGCAAACACAAGGCATTTTGGCATAGCAATACACTATTAACTATCCCGCGATTGTGACTGACACACCTGACTTAGCCGCAGTTGAGCTTTTCATAACAGAAGAAGCTCTTGAACCTCAAGCACAGGTTCTGGCAAAGGAATGGCAACTATCCTATGGAGGCTGTCAAGCAGAGCACTCCGGGATTCCCGCCTTATGGCTGGTAGCAGATGCAGATACCGACTATCGTTTGGAACTCAGCCATAGCATCCAAGACGCCAAACCGCTGTGGGTCAACTTTAACTCGGGTCGCACCGCGTATCGTGTCAAACACGGCGGCGGCCGACACCAAGCCATCGCCAAAGCCATTGGTATTAAGGCGGACCTCAAGCCTCATGTCATTGACGCCACCGCCGGACTGGGGCGCGATGGGTTTATACTGGCAAAATTGGGCTGCCGGGTCGACTATGTGGAACGTTCTGCAATCACAGCTCTTTTGCTGCAGGATGGTTTGCGCCGAGCACTAATGGAGGCTGACTTGAGCTGGGTGCAACAACGCATCACACTGCATTGCCGGGATAGTATTGCCTACCTCCGGGAGCATTCGGCCGACGTGGTCTACATGGACCCCATGTATCCCGAGAAAACCAAAAGTGCACTGGTAAAAAAAGAGATGCGTATCCTGCGCACTTTAGTGGGTAAAGACACGGATTCCGCCGAACTGCTTAACGTGGCTCTAACCCGCGCACGAAAACGGGTGGTTGTAAAACGCCCCAAAGGTGCGGCCCCCATCACCGCGGCGCCATTCAGGCCCAGCCATTGTATAGAAACCAAATCTACTCGCTACGATGTGTATATGATTCACGCCGATAATAATCGACATAAACCATAACAACTTATTTCAAACGCACTTCGTAGCGTTGCTTAGCCCAGCCATGCACTTTGTCATGAGCCTCGACAAACACGGATTTCATTCCCGAGGGTATTATCACTTCCGGCAAGCCTCGGGTGAAAGGCTGCTCATCCACATGGGGATGATATAGTGTGCGCGTCCCCAACTCCTTGCCATCGGCCGTTACTATCCGCCAGGCATCCGCATAGTGGTTCCAGCCCTCATCATCATGCTTTAGGGTCACATTGAAATGCCAACCTGACGCCCGCTTCATAGCCTGTACTTTGACAATTTTAACTTCACCCGCTGTCACCGATGCGCTTAATAAAGCCAAAATAACGGTAACTATCGGCATTTTCCACATAAATTTCTCCAACGCGATTAACTCTTGTGCACACTGTACCGCAGCGGCTCCATTGAATCAAACCCTAATCAAACCCTAATCAAACCCTAAAGCAGGGCTGCGATGCGGGGTATCTGAGCCGGCATCACTCCATCGTCGGCGCCAAACCCAATATCCGACTCAACCATGCACCTCTTCTTATTCGGTAGCCTTGTTTTCCGACACTGGAGGCCTATAAATAATTTTTGCATCCACAAATGTAAATTATATTAAAGATCTTGACTACTGTACCGATTTTAGTGGGACTTGCAAATTCGGCAAGTGTGTTCTGACACAAACTGACTTCACGGTAATATCCACCCGGACTGTCTGAACCGGCTCCGGAAGAGCCCCAAGTATGATTCGTGCTTATTGTACGCCGCTCATAATGTGCATTACGCCAGGAACTGACTTTTTGCTTCATGTCTACGGCGCTTCAGACTCCTCCACCAGATGAGGAGAACATGATGCACAAAACTGATTATCGAACCTACGACGGAACCCTGAACAACCTTGAGAACCGGTGGTTGGGTAGCAGCTATTCGCAATTTTTTCGTCTGGGATATGCTGATTATGCAGACCGCATAGCACAACCGGCCGTGCGCGGTGAAACAAACCCCAACCCGCGTTTGATCAGTAATCGAGTTTGCAGAGAAAACTATATTAAATTCAATGCCAACGGTCTGACCGACTATATTTGGGCCTGGGGACAATTTCTACACCATGAAATCGAATGCACCGGAATCTCGAATTCAGAACATTGGAATATTCCGGTATTGCGCGGAGACCCAAAATTTCCACATGGCGGCCTGATAGAATTTGTACGCTCCGGTTTTGACCAAAATACGGGCAGCAGTCCTGAAAATCCCAGAGAACAACTCAATCTGGTTTCGTCTTTTATTGATGGTTCCAACATTTACGGATCGAACGACACCCATGCCCGCTACCTACGATGCCATGAAGGGAATGGAAAACTACTCACATCCAGCCACAAACATGGCATGTTGTTGCCTTTAGAGAGAAGCCGCAAGCAAGCATCTCGTTTTATTACCGGCGACCATCGCGCCAATCAAAATGCCATACTTAGCAGTTTACACACCCTATTTGTTTTGGAACATAACCGCCTATGTGACGAACTGCATATCCTCTACCCGGGCATACGCGGACAAGACGAACAACTTTATCAGCTGTCCCGGGCAATGGTCGTTGGCATGATGCAGCGGATAAGTTATGAGGAATTTTTACCTATCCTGCTTGGCAGGGATGCTCTGCCGGACTACCAGGGTTATTGCGCCGAAACGATCCCCACGATAAGTAACTTTTTTACCTCCGCTTGTTTTCGAGTGGCCCATAGCATGTTCTCCAGCATGATTCCATTGGGAAACAACGGCCACACCATCGCCTTGGGAAAGTTATATTACAATTCGCAAATACTGGTTGAAAATGGCATAGAACCCATATTATCCGGCCTCTATCAGCAAACGATGCGTGAAGTAGACGGTCAGTTGGTTGACGATGCCAGAAATTATATGCTCACGGGAATGGGTGACGAAAAACTCATCGACCTCGCCGCCTTAAATATACAAAGAGGTAGAGATTTTGGTTTGCCGGACTTTAACAGTTGTCGCAAGATAATGGGACTGACGCCCCATGAGGACTTTCAGTCCTTAAGCTCTAATACCTGGTTATCCAACCAGCTGGAAAAGCTCTATGGAACCATCGATTCGGTTGACCCATGGATTGGCTCATTAGTGGAAGATCACATTGATGGTGCCAATGTTGGTGAATTTACCCATAAAGTTCTTGTAGACCAGTTTCAGCGACTTCGGGACGGTGACCGTTTTTGGCACCAGGTCGACCCCATATTTTCGGAAAAACCGGAGCTGCTGTGGATAGTTCAAAACACCCGCTTGGCGGATGTCATCCGCCGAAATACCGGCTTGCAGCACATCCCGGACACGCTGTTCGTAAGACGCTGAGGTCAAGGTTCGATGAGGTTAACGATACTACAGAGCCGGCTCCATAACCGAGCCATCACCATAAACGGGTGTTTGCAGGCAGTCTTTCAATAATACAGTGAAACAACTGCCTTCACCTACCCGGCTGGTTATTGAAATATGGCCATTAAGCATTTGAGTAAATTTTTGCGAAATCGCCAACCCAAGCCCCGTACCCTCGTGCATGCGACTATCGCCGCTATCTCCTTGCTGGAAAGCGTCAAATATCAACGAGAGATGTTTCTCAGGTATTCCAATACCGGTATCCTTCACTTCGATGACCAGGTCCTTATTTCGAGTTTTACAGGAAACACTCACTCCACCCTGCTCAGTAAACTTCAATGCATTGCTCAACAGATTCAATAAAATTTGATATAGTTTTTGCCTATCGCTGCGGATTTCAATAATTTCCTGCCGCGATTCAGTTTGTAAATCCAAACCCTTTTCCACATACAAAACTTTTACCTGCTCCATGGTGTCATCTAACAACTCCCAGACGTTGAATCGAGACCATTCTACCTGACTCTTACCCGCCTCAATTTTAGATAGATCCAGTATATTGTTGATGAGTTCCAAAAGATGGCGGGCACTGTCATCCACCATTTTCAGTTGCTTGTTCTGGATTTCGTTAGTGGGACCGGCCATGCCGGAGCGAATAATTCCGGTAAATCCAATAATCGAATTTAGCGGGGTACGTAACTCATGACTCATATTAGATAGAAAATCCGATTTCGCCATATTGGCTTTTTCTGCGTCGTTTATCGCGATCAACAATCTCTCTTCGTTGTTTTTGCGCTCGGAAATATTGCTCAGCGTGCCTATGACACGCTGCGGTGTACCGTCAATGTTTCGTAAAATCACCTTACCACGACTCAGGACCCATAAATAATCACCATTTTTACAACGAAGTCGGTGTTCACTTTCGTAATAATCTGTTTCACCGCATAAATGCTTCTCAAATGCTTCCAGAGCAGTGGATTTGTCCTCCGGGTGCAAGCGCGATTGCCATTGCTGCATATCATTACCTATGCCATTCTTGGCATAACCTAACATGCGCTTCCACTGAGTGGAATAAAACACCTGATCGTTGACAATATCCCAATCCCAGACACCATCACCCGTACCTTCGAGGGCAAAACGCCAACGCTCCTGGCTTTCACGCAGCTCCCGGGTACGGTGTTTGACCTCCTCCTCCAAATCGCTATTCATAGTTTGCAGCTGGGTAAAACTTTGACTCAACTTTGAGGCCATATCCGTCAATGTGTTGCTTAGGTGTACATGTTCGTAAATTTTACCTGCGGGAATGTTGGGTTTTTCTCCGGCAAAGATTTTATCCGACATGTAGTGACCGGCAGCGGCCAATTTGCTCAGCGGCTGACTAAGCCAACGGCTCAAAGCTCGAGCCAATGCTGTGCCTGCAAAGGTCAACACCGCGAGTAAGGAAAATAGACTTAATCGCCCTTGCTCTAACTTTCGTACCAGGGGTACAGCTGAGTGTTCCAAAACCAAGCGTTGTTCGGTATTAACCGCAACACGAATAGTGTATCGCCCCTGCTTCCACCGCTGCATCTCGGGCATTTCACCGCCCGGCAACCAAATACTCAAACCGTTTTCCAATATTTCTACATCACCTTGTTCCCGCCCAAGACTAAACAAAGCACCTTGGCTCGCCAACACAGCATCGTCGGGTCCAAGCAAACCCACCGCCAGGCTTGAGTCGTGCTTGGGAATACTTATCCGTAAACGATCAGCTTCGGTAAGATTAGGGGATTGATCCTCTAAATTAGCCGCTATGGTGTTTGCCTGCCAATAGAGTTTGTCCGCCAAAAATCGCTCCTGCACTATCCGCTGTTGATAACTCTCGTATAATATGGGAGAAAAACCTGCTGCCAATACGGTCATTAGTAAAACTTGAAACAATAGTACAGATAATGTGGCCGGTGGTAACTTCCACTGACGCCCTTTGTCTGAAAGTTGTAGAGATAGAAAAATCAGACCTGCAATGATCGCATTAAAAACGCCATTTAAGGACTGTTTCAGGGCAATCAGCAGCGTCGATTCCCAACTCATCGCCAAAACCTGGCCATAACACACCAACACCAAAGGAACTCCCAACAATAACCAATAGGCCACATCTACCAACACCAGATTTCTATGGCCCCGCTGATAAAACCAGCCAACACACAGGGCCTCTGCGGTAAAAATGATCATGGCATATGGGTGTCCCCACAGAAACAAGGTGTACATTCCACCTGCCAATGCCGCCACGGTGGCATGACCGGTTCCGAACAGGGCAATACTCAACATCACTGCAATGGAACCGAAGATAAAATCCACGCCATAAAACAACGGCAAGTTCAGGACATTTCCCAAAACAGCCAGACTCGCCGGGATAATCAGATACAGAACAGAAAACCGATTGGCTGATTGCATCAATGCATTCACAAGACAATCCAATGTTGGAGTTATTGGATTGTATATAGACTAAAACCGGGGAAAGGTAAATTAGTGTGTATAAAATGAAACAATTTGTGAGTGGAATTGCTTAACAAGCCAAAACGCCCGGGGAATCGGGCGTTTTGCATTAAAGAACGCGTTGAATTAAGATTTTATCGAATCTATATAATCTGACAATTTGTTTGCATCGATAATATTGCTCCAACTTTTTGCACCCGCATCGTCTAATTTTTTCTTCCATTTTTCCATGCGACTGCGATAACGTTCCGGATCGGCACTATCTTTATTTAGCTTAATCACGTTCATTGCCGCAATATGAATACCGGAAAACTCATTGTCTTTGAACTTTCGGCGCACGCCACTGGGCAATTCTTCTTTCATATCACTGAAAATGAAAATGAGTTGAGTTCCGGATTTGGTATCCTTCAAATAGTCGGAGCACAACATCATGGCACCACTGATATCCGTATGCTTTGATCGCATGGTGTCTTTGGCAAATTTTTCCAATTTTTCTGAAAAAGCCAGTTTTTGTTTTTGCACCTCTGTCGGACGATAGTCCAACGTCATTTTGGTAACCAGATTTTTCTGTGTATAGCTATTACTATCAATTGCCACCAGGAAAATCCCATCTCCAGGCACCATTTTAGGAAGTAACCCGGCCTTAATGATCTTGACCATGCTTTTCTTCTCTTTGGCATAAGTCCCGGATATATCAGCCAAAGCACAGATGGAAGTCTCGTAAGCCTTGTTGTCGGAACAACCGGTAATCAATAACGAACCGGCCATCATCAAAGAAACAGTAATCTTTTTCATGCTGTGCGACTCACTGCTGATCCGTTTTTACCTTTCACCATTTCTGCAACCTTTGCAGGGACAATGGTATACACATCAAAAACATGCACGCTTACCTTGAACAAACCTTCAAATAAGTGTGCTAACGCGTTTGCAAGATGTCCCAACATAACAACAAGCATGGTATACATACGAGCAAAAGCATGCTGACTGGCCTCGATAAACATTTCCAAAGGAATAGCGATCATGGCTAATATCCATGGAAGAACAAAACCTAAAGTAGCCTGGCCGACAACGGTAATGCTCAAGCCACCGGATTCCGCACCCATACTGGGCTTAGCTTTAACACCGGCTAATGCTTGCTCCAGTAACATATTGGATTCAGCCAAATGCTCACGCAACACAGCTAAAGATGCTTCAACGGATGACAGAAAAAACAAACCCACCAAGGTACCCCAAAAAATAATCTTCTTTTTGCCGCTGGTCATCGCGCCGATTTGTGGAAAGGTATTGGTAACACCAATGGCTTCCATAAGGAAAATACCCAGAACCAACTCCAAAACAACGACAACCAATGCGGAAATTTCGGAAACCGCCATACCCGCCACACGAGTTCCCTGAGGAACCAGTTCTGACATGGGTAAGGCAATGAGATTAAAATTGATAAATGCACCCGCGATACCGGCACCGATAACAATGAGAGATACGATAAACAGTTTCGTTACCCGAGAAGACAGCATATCAACAGAATCAGGATCTCCCTTGTTTAATTTACTGTACTCGTTCATGTACTTATCAATGCGGCTATTGGTCTCAATAACCTGCTCAATTTTTGTACTGATGTCCTTGCCGATTTTTTCCATGCGTTTCCAAACCGGCGCCATAGTGCTCAAGATTTTGTGGCGTTTACCGGCAATATCACGATACTCCGCCAGTGCTTTCTTCTCACTGGCAACTGCGGACTTGTGAATCTCGCCAAGCATTTTCTCAATAATGCGATCACCGGCCGAAGATTGTGCTCGTGAAATGGTTTCAATCACATCACCCCATCCGGGTGCCTGCGGTGAAGACTGACCACAATCTTTATAGTCTTTTTCGATTTTGGTAATTTCTTCGTCAAGCTTCAATTGCAGCTTGGGATAATCGGCTAAGGTTTTTGTATTGGTGGATTCAATTTTAGCGAATTCCTGCAATATTTTGTTCTGGATATTGGCCACACCGGATTCCAACAAGACCTTACGATCTTTTTCCCGCATTTTCTCAGCAGCCCGTTTAGTCCACTCAGCGAAACGGCGAAATCCACCGGCCGTCCCATCCGACAAAGCTTGAAACATTTTATGCACCGGCTCTCTGGCAAAAAACAGAAATACCATGCTTAGGGCAACCCAAATAGCTATCGATAAAGCAGGCATACTCGGTATAATGTATAAACTTTGCATTGTCTTTATTTCCCGCGTCTGGTCTTAAAAATGAAAAACTTCCTCGAAGCCCTGCAGCCCTGTGGCTCATGGGGAGGATCTAAGAAAGGTGCGCGTAGGAAGCGATCTTGAACCCTGACCACCTGAAATCACAGCGCCGTTCTATTCCTAAACTTCAGAGGTTTTTCAGCGTACAAGCATTAGCGTCCCCGATTTTCAATTCTTAACCAAATCGCAGACATAATGATTTTCACAGGGAATCAATGCAAAAAAACATTAACGCTATCACACAAAAACTGGAAAGAGATCTCATATTACATATTCTAATATTCATATCTCAAACCGACATTTTGATCGTGTTGCAACATACCCTGATGAAGATCTTCAAAACTGCTGCAACCCAGTTGCCCCAAGGTCCGGTCAATTTCATTCATAATAATCTGTAAAGCATGATCCACACCGGCTTCACCCCCTGCCGCTAAACCATAGAGAGTGGCTCGACCTATCATTACTGCATTGGCACCCATAGCGAGAGCTTTCACTACGTCTGCGCCACGACGAAAGCCGCTGTCAACGATCACCGTCATGCGATCAGCCACGGCGTTAGCTATTTGAGGTAATACATCTATCGGCGCCACGCAGGAGTCCAACTGACGCCCACCGTGGTTAGTTAATATGATACCGTCACACCCAGCCTCTGCAGCCCGTCGGGCATCTTCCGCACTTAACACACCCTTGATCAGTAATTTGCGCGGCCATAAATCCCGTATCCATTTCACATCCTCCCAGGAAATATCCGGCGCAAACAATTTAGGAAAAAAAGCCACTCCTCCGGATGCGCTTCGGGCTTCCGGTGGCATGTATTCCACGATATTGTCAAACCAAGGAATACCATGTCGCAATACGTTTAAAACCCAGCGCGGATGCCGTGCCACATCCAGCATGTTCTGCCATTTGAGTTTTCCCGGATAACGGTAGTTACGTCGATCCCACTCACGATATCCAAACACATTGGCATCGCTGGTAAACACCAAGGCCTCATATCCCGCTTTATCTGCACGTTCAACAATATTTCGTGCAACGGCTCTGTCCTTCATCACGTACAGTTGCATCCACAATCGCCCGGCGGCCTCTTTTGCTACATTCTCCAAACTCACATTGGATACAGTGCTTAAAGTAAAGGGAATACCTACTCTGGCTGCGGCTCGAGCCAGATCCACGTCCCCGCGATAACGCAACATTCCATTTAAGCCTGTAGGCGCAATAACTAAAGGTGCATTACAAGACTTACCCAGTAAAGAAATTCGTTGATGGCGTTGACTGGTATCCACCAGGGTATTGGGTATAAACCGATAAGCCGCTAAAGCCTCGACATTGTGTTGCAATGCTTGTTCATCTTCGGCGCCGCCTTCGACATACTCAATGGCAAAACGAGGTACGCAGCGCAAGGCGATATTGCGTAACTCGGCAATGCTCAGTGCCCTCTGAAACGAGGAGCCGGAATACAGTTTTCTTTGCAATATTTTGTCTTCCGGCATTTTCTTTCCCCTAACTATTTGATGCTTAAACTCGAATTACAACGCTACCGCTCTTGTGCCCTTGTCCAACGTACTGATATGCCTCCACGATTTGTTCAAAAGGGTATTCTGCGCCAATGACGGCTTTGAATTTTGAACAAGCCATCAGTTGATGAATCAAATCCAGGCTTTCTTGAAGTTTAACAGGAACTGGAAAAACGGTCTTTTTTGATTGAAGCAATGGTTTTATTACGAATGTCACGGTGGGTAAAAACAAGTTCTGAGACCAATCACCCAGTTCAGAAGAAAGATAGACCCCTCCCGGCTTTAGCAGTCCATAGCACTGAAAAAAGGAACTTTTACCGGCTGTGTCGAATACGAAATCAAACCGGCGTCCGCATTGGGTGAAATCCTCTGCCGTATAATCGATAACATCTATAGCCCCCAAGGAAAGAGCCGCCTCTTTTTTTTCGGCCGAACAAACCGCCGTCACCAAAACCCCAAAATGTACCAATAACTGTAGCGCAGCCGATCCAATACCACCAACTGCACCAATTACAAGAACCCGTTGTCCTGCTTCGATAGTAACTTTGTTGATGAAATTATAGGCGTAGTGAACCCCCTCCAAACCAGCAACCGCATGACTGAAGCTTATTCCGTCAGGGATCAACCGGACAAATTCTTCCGGACTTGTTAAATATTGAGCATGAGCGTTGGTACCGGAATCACTAAATCCAAATACCCTGTCCCCGGGTTTGAACTGAGTCACCCGTTCACCCACACTGAGTACTTCTCCTGAAAACTCTGTTCCCGGTATGGGTCTTTTGGGTCCAAACACACCGGTGATCAATCGGGCGAAAAATGGAATGCCTTTTACTGTCGCATAATCGGTCCGATTGACCGTCGTGGCGACAACACGTATCAGAAGCTCAATATCCTTAGGGTGTGGCTCGTTTGTTTCAACAATGCTCAGTACTTGAGTCGGGTCTCCGTAGTGGGTATACCTTAAAGCCTTCAATTTGATCTCCTTATGTAAACCACAAAACTGTTGCTACGATATAAATAAATTGTTACAAATTCCTTGGAACCTTATCGTGGTTTATTTCGTTCTACTCTCAGCGCTGTTGTGTGTGCACTTGTCGAACTGATTATAATCCATACAAGTGTAATATCATGACACTCCAGCATCCGACATTGCGTGTTAACTTTATTATTTGTTAACGATTAGATACCCAGGAGGGAAGGAATCCATGAAATCTGTCATACTGTCATTTATTGTTCTTTGTGTCACCAGTATCAACGCATTTGCCATTGACGTGACTGTGCCCGGCGTCAACCCCGTAGCCCCGGTGCGTTCTGCCTATTTTACCGTTCGTCCCGATCTAAGACGATGCGTCTCTCCCATTTGTGGCGGTTGGTACGTCAGCGCTGTCAATCTTAGAGCGTTCCAATGCCCGGATGGCAGTGTGAGAACGGAATGTTATGTCAGTACCGATACAATCAATATTCCCAACTTAAGTCCGGATCAGATCCTGGAATTGCGTCAAGCCATGCAGGAGTCCCGTGCTTTAGTGGCAGCAGTCGTGAGCAAAGCTAAAGCCTATGGCCTATTGGAAATCAATTCGGCCTGGATAGCAGCCACTGCGCAGAAACCGGTGGGGGAGTTTGTTAGCGTGCGCGACAACGGTATTCGTTGCATCACCTCTCCTTGCCCCAGTTACGATGCCACCGTACTCAATAAAAACGTCAGCAAGAATCTGGCGGGATTTGATTTGAGCGCGGTTAATGCCGGCGAAGAGCAACTCAAACAAGCCTATGCAGCAATCAGCAGCGATGATGGCTTACCCATGGCCGGTACGTATACTCAAGTCGTCGGCCCTGCCGGCACGGCCGCAGCAATCAACGCGAACCAGTTTTATCTCAAACTGGAAAATACCCAACCCCGTTTCTGTGCTCCCACCGGTTGTTCCGGACAAATCTGTTCGGATACTGACGTTATTTCCACTTGCGAATGGAGACCGGAATATGCCTGTTACCAGAACGCCCAGTGTTCCACCCAAGCCAACGGTGAATGCGGCTGGGTGATGGATGAGGAACTGCGCCGTTGTTTGGCTAATGCCGGCGGTACTTCATTGTTACGCAACGCCCCCACCCAATAGACCCTGAACCGGCTCTTCCGACACTCGTCAAGGAGGAGCCGGTCAACTCAAGCTGCACCATAATCTACCGTTATACAGCCCCTTTGCATTCTCTTAGTGCCCTGCCGGTTTACCCCATTGTTCCCAAAATTACTAATTTAACTTATTTTTTCAATGGCTTAGCACTATGTTGATTATTGGTTTGTAACTTGCAATTTTTCTGCAAGCACTTTTAAAAAATGAAACTGTATTTAGGGGAGATTGAAATGGCGTACCTAGCACCTTCGGAATTTGTCACCAAAATGGTGGATGCCGGTGAATCAAAAATATACATGTCTACAAGGGATACGTTAATCCGGGCCTATATGGCCGGTGCTATTCTAGGGTTGGCGGCCGTGTTTGCCATTACCGTTGCCGTTACCACGGGGTCGCCAATCTTAGGGGCGGTTTTGTTCCCGGTAGGATTTTGCATGCTGTATCTGATGGGATTTGATTTGCTCACCGGCGTATTTGTTTTAACACCATTAGCATGGCTGGATAAACGTCCGGGTGTAACCATCAATGCCATATTGAAAAACTGGGGATTGGTATTTGTCGGCAATTTTGCCGGCGCGCTCACTACAGCGGTAATGATGGCCATTGTGTTTACCTACGGTTTTTCGGTGGAACCCGGTGCCGTGGGCCAGAAAATTGCCGGTGTGGGTGAGGCCCGCACTCTGGGTTATGCCGAACATGGAGTGGCCGGTTGGTTTACCGTGTTCCTTCGCGGCATGTTGTGTAATTGGATGGTATCCATGGGAGTGGTGGGAGCCATGATTTCCACAACTGTGAGTGGTAAGGTTTTGGCCATGTGGATGCCCATCATGCTGTTCTTCTTCATGGGATTCGAGCATTCTGTGGTCAATATGTTCTTGTTTCCCTCGGCCATGATCATGGGTGGTGATTTCTCAGTCATGCAATACTTCTGGTGGAATGAAATTCCAACTGCATTAGGCAATTTGATCGGCGGCCTGGCATTCACAGGACTGACCTTATACAGCACGCACGTGCGCACAGCCCCCGCCCGCGCACTTAAATAAACCAAGGATAATGGCTCATGCCTCCGGTGAATACACCGGGGGTAAGGGTTGTGGCTTGCGCATGACTAAACAACTCAGTGTATCCATCGGTCAATACTCCAATAAGGGCCGAAAACAAATCAATCAAGACTTCCATGGTGTTGTCATACCCGAAGGTTCGGCCTTACCCAGTAAAGGCATTGCCATCGCTTTGGCGGACGGTATCAGCAGCAGTGAAGTCAGCCAGTTTGCCAGTGAATCGGCCGTAAAGGGTTTCTTGCATGACTATTACTGTACATCCGATGCCTGGTCTGTAAAAACCTCTGCGCAGAAAGTACTCTATGCGACTAACTCCTGGTTGTATGCGCAAACACGACAGAGCCGGTTTCGTTATGAAAAAGACAAGGGCTACGTGTGTACTTTCAGTGCGTTGATTCTAAAGTCCACTACCGCCTATATATTCCATGCCGGTGACACCCGGATTTATCAATTACATAACAACTCACTGGAACAACTCACCGAAGATCATAGGTTGTGGATAGATCACCACACCAGTTATCTCAACCGGGCCCTGGGGGTGAATCCGCAATTGGAAATCGACTATCGATCCCTACCACTGCAAGAAGGGGATGTCTTTTTGTTAAGCACAGATGGTGTGCACGAATACTGGGATAACAGCCATATTGTTCAGCTTGTCCGCGACCACAGCCAACACCTGGACCTGGCCGCCCGGTTGATTGTAGAGCATGCACTGGAGCAAGGGAGTGAAGACAATCTGTCTCTGCAAATCGTGCGCGTGGACCAATTACCCTGTCATAATGCAGACGAAGTTTACCAGCAACTCACTCAACGCCCCTTCCCACCTGAACTGGCACCCAGGTTGGAATTCGACGGTTACACTATCTTACGTGAGATATACATCAGCAGTCGCAGCCACGTTTTTTTAGCAGAAGACAATCAAAGTAAGGAACCATTGATAATAAAAACCCCCTCAGTAGAACAACGGTCTGACACCAACTATTTGGAGCGGTTTTTAATGGAAGAATGGGTAGCCCGACGCATCAACAGTGTCCATGTACTCAAGTCATGCGACCCTTCTCGAAAACGTAATTACCTGTACATCGCCACCGAATACATAGAAGGCCAGACCCTGGCTCAATGGATGATAGACAATCCCAAACCGGATGTGGAAACCGTGAGAGATATTGTGGAACAAGCTGCCAAAGGTATACAGGCTTTCCATCGACTGGAAATGTTACACCAGGACCTTAGACCCAATAACATCATGATTGATCGTAACGGGACCGTAAAAATCATAGATTTCGGTTCAACTCGTGTGGCCGGTGTGATGGAAATCAACACACCGTTACAACGTCATGAGATTCTCGGGGTCGCTCAATACACTGCACCGGAGTATTTCTTAGGTGAAGGCGGCAGCACGCGTTCGGATCAGTTTTCATTGGCCGTCATATGTTATCAAATGCTCAGTGGCAGACTGCCGTATGGTACGGAAGTCGCCAAATCTCGCACTAAAGCCACACAACGAAAACTTCGCTACCAATCCGTACTATCCGAAGACCGGGAAATTCCCGCTTGGATAGATGCCACCCTGCGTAAGGCGACGCACCTGGATCCATACAAGCGATATGATGAACTGTCGGAATTTGTTTTTGACCTGCGTCATCCTAACCGGGATTTTATTAAGCAGGCCCAAGCGCCATTAATGGAACGCAATCCAGTGGCTTTTTGGCAAGGCGTATCGCTGGCTTTGACAATTGGCATTCTAATTTTATTGTTTCACAACCACCTCTAAAAAGGAGACAACGATGAATCGTGATGAAGTAAGCCAATTAATTCTCGAACGTAAACGCAAGAAAAAACTTAAGTGGACTCACATTGCTGAAGTGGTCGGCCATAGTAAAGAGTGGACAACCGCAGCAATGCTGGGACAGATGACTTTAACAACAGAACAAGCAAGCGCTGTTGGAACTTTGCTTGAGCTACCCGATGAAGCCGTGGAAATACTACAAACTGTTCCGTATAAAGGATCCTTACCCACGGCTGTGCCCACCGACCCATTGATTTATCGATTCTATGAACTCATTAATGTCTATGGCGTAACATTTAAGGAATTAATACACGAGGAATTCGGCGATGGCATCATGAGTGCTATCGACTTTTCTATGGATATTAGCCGAGAGCCGGACCCTAAAGGAGACCGAGTTCACATCGTGATGAGTGGCAAATTCTTACCTTACAAAACCTACTAAAAACTGAACATATTCGATGACTTGTGAGCCTTCTGAACCTTCAACGAATAAACAGCCCTCAGCTATCAATAAAGCCTTTAGCGGCGGGTAAGAAATACCCGCCCGCTCCTTTTGACGATACCCCCTCCAATGAAATCCCTAAAACTTCTAGGGGAAGTGGCCGATAATGTGACTAGATTGTAAACAGGCGTCGCTGCGAGTGGTTTGTGGTGGCCAAGCTCCACAGAACTCATCGTGTAGGACACATAGTGAAACCACGCATTCTACTCATAGAACTGTCAATCACACGGCGTCACGCTGCGGCTATTGTACTCAACGAACAGACGTACGAACTCACCACCGCATCCAGCTTTCCAGCGGCCTTAAATGAAGTTGCGGTCACTAATAAGCATATCACCAAATTTGACGCAGTGGTCTTCGGCTGGCCAGGACGAACCGATCCCCATGCCGATGAGCTACTGAGCCTGTTGGAAGAACCCCAAAATCGGCAAATTGCTGTTTTGGTACTGGCAGATCAGGCTGACACCTCCAAACTCAACTGGGTCACCAAACGCGAACGCTCTGCTTTGTTGTTGTGGGAAGACTACCAGGAAACCGAAACATCCTTATCGGCTTTGTTGCAGTCTGTTACGACATCCAAAACTGATGATACTGGTGAAACCAAACCCGTGGAAAATCCCGGAGCCATAAAAATTCTGTTTGTCGATGACTCCCCTACCGTCCGGGTCGCATTTCGACGGTTATTGACAGAAGCAGGCTACGAAACCGACACAGCGTCTTCCGTAAATGAGGCTATGGATTTGGCAATGGAAAAACCGTATGACATAGCCATTATCGACTATTTCATGCCTGAAGATACGGGCGATGTCCTGTGCCGACGTCTACGCGACGAGCCTCGTACTTGCAATATTTCCACGGCGATTATCACGGGCACCTACCTGGAACGTGCCATTACCGACTCTTTGGAAGCCGGCGCAGTGGAATGCATGTTTAAAAACGAAGCCACGGAGTTGTTTCTGGCTCGTGTCGATGCCATGAGTCGAACGATAAACGGCAGACGCAAAATCGAACAAGAGCGCAATCGCTTAGAAGGCATATTGCAATCTGTCGGTGACGGAGTATATGGCCTGGATGACACAGGAAGTATTAGCTTTATTAACCCTGCCGCCTTACAGATATTGGGTTACGTAGCAGCAGAGGAACTGATCGGTGAAAACCCCTGTGTATTCCATACCTCACAGAGCGGTTCCAATGTGGAAAACTGCAAGTTGACGCGAGCCTATAACGAAGGCGTTCCTCTACATTCCTTGGAAACCTTTTTTCGCCACAAATCCAATACTCAAGTTCCGGTTGAGTGCACCATATTACCCATGCTGTTGCAGGGCAAAAAAGCCGGTAGTGTAGTGGCATTTCGGGACATTACCGAGCGGCGCGAACTGGAAAACGAACTTAAATGGCAAGCCAACCATGACAGTTTAACCAAACTACCCAACCGGGCTTACTTTGAACACCAACTAAATAGTGAAATTAAACGCCTGCAACGCAGCGAAGAAATCAGCGCCTTACTGTATCTGGACTTGGACCGATTTAAATATCTTAACGATACTGCCGGACATGCCACCGGTGATCGTCTGTTGGTCGAGGTCAGCAAAAAACTCACCACACGTTTGCGTGCCTCCGACTTTCTGGCCCGCCTTGGCGGAGATGAATTCGCCATTATTCTGCGCAACATCGAACCCGCCAGCATATTGGAAATAGCGGATGGCTTCCGGCGAGCACTGGATGACTATGAGTTTGAGTGCGCAGGAAAATACTACAAAATCGGTTTAACCGCCGGCGTCAACATCCTGGACAAATATGCTCTATCTCCAGGTGACGCTATGGCATGTGCAGATATCGCCTGCTATATCGCCAAAGGTAACGGGCGCAATCAAACTCATTTGTACGACAGACATCAAGATGGAAAAGCCGCCATGGACATGGAGTTGGGTTGGTCTGAACGTTTACACAAAGCGATAAAAAACAATGAATTTCTGCTGTACTACCAGCCTATTTTATCCTTACAGGAACTACCTGATATCCTTCCGGTAAAAGAGGGAGAACTGTGGCAACACTATTGTCAACAAAACAACGCAGCCCGGTATTATGAAGTTCTGATTCGGCTGCCGGACTACAAAAGCGATGTCATACCCCCTTCCGCTTTCGTTCCCACGGCCGAACGTTTCAATATGATGAATAAAATAGACCGATGGGTCATTACGCGAGCCGTGGAAAACATAAAGAACTATCAATTGAATCCAAACACGGTTCTATCCATAAACTTGTCCGCCCAATCGCTGGAGGACACTGATCTTAAAACCTTTATCCAGGATTTGCTACAGCAACACCAGGTCAGCGCCAAACAGCTCAATTTCGAAATCACCGAAACCACGGCCATATCCAACATAAGCGCTGCCAATGCTCTAATTTCGGATGTCAGCAGTTTAGGTTGCCGTTTTTCTCTGGACGACTTCGGTAGTGGTTATTGCTCCTTCTCTCATTTAAAAAATCTTCCCGTGGATTTTATAAAAATTGACGGCCTGTTTGTTCAGGGACTGCTCTCAGACCCAATGGATGGAGAAATCATTCGTTCTATCGTCAATATTGCCCACACGGTAGGCAAGAAAACCATTGCCGAATACGTTGACAACCCGGAAACCCTCAACGCCCTGAAACAAACCGGTGTAGACTATGTACAAGGGTATTATATCCAAAGACCGGGCTTGGAGATCGGCTAGGCTTATACCCTATTCGCCGGCGACACCCACTGACGGTCTCTTTGGTACACCCATACCGCCAGCGACACGATTAACAGTTCCATCAAAAATACCCAGTGGAATATAAAATTCCAGACCCACCAGTCAAAACGAGCCGTAATGGGTACCCAAACCACATAAGCATCACTCAGCGGGTAAAACCAGTAAATGCCCCCGGCGACAGAATCCAGCACCAAATGTAAACAAGTGTTCACTCCAAGTATGATACTGACGGCCGCGGGGATCTTTCGCAGTAACCGTGTCCCGATTCCGTACACCAACGCAGACACTGTGAGCCAGAAAAACGGCATGTGCGTCCAATAACTGTGGTGCGGGTTTTGGCGATTGTCCAGCGTATAGAAATACAGCAAATCCAAGTCCGGTAAGATACTGCAAAAAATGCCGAAACCTACGTACGGGACCAACTTGGACGACAGCTCGCGGTTCTCATTGCTGCGAATGAAATGCCGTGTCCATAGATATCCGGCACAAGCATGGGCGATAAACATCAAACACCTTCCTTCAGGGGTGGCTCTAATATTGGTTTGCTCATCATTTGATGCCAATCGATACGACGGGTGGCATACATGGCAAATCCCAACACCAGAAACAAACCCAAGCTACCGATCAACAAAGAATAATTTTGTTCTTGCAAGAGTGAAAGCAAATACAGATACAGGACGGTCAATCCTACACCAATGATGGCAACCCGCTTGGGGGTACGAACAACCACATAGGAGTAACTACTGACCATAGTCACTACTGCCGCAGCGGCAATAGCATAAGCCCAATAAAACCCCAAATGCTCAGAAAGAGAAAGCTCCAGCAAATAGAACATACACAAGCCGGCACCGATGAACAGATATTGCATCAGATGCAAGCGTAAACCCACCATCAATTCCATAATCCAAATTACGGCGAAGGTGAGTGCAAAAAACACCAGTTGATACTTCAAACTTCGCTGAGTCATGCGGTAGTTATCAACAGGCCTTATGAGTTCCACCCCCACCATGGAATCGCTCAGATGTTCCTTAATAGAGGAGAAATCACGAGTTTTTTGCGGATAGTTACGCCCCAGGTAAGGAATTTGCCATTGGGACCGAAATCCGGCGTCAGTCACTTCCCGTGTCGTGGGTAGCCATTTACCCTGAAAACTGGGATCCTTCCACGGTGCAATAATTTCTATTAAACTGTTATTACCCAAAGGAGCGAAATACAGGGATTTGCTGCCATTCAGTAATAGTTCAAACTCAAATGTATAGTGGTCTTGGCTGCCCTCAAACTGGTTCAATGGAACATGGTAGCCCTCCTTGTTTCCCACAACTTGATCTGTCCCCGGTAAAAACTGCAGTTTGCCTCCATTCCAATCCAGAGAAGCTTGTTTTTGAATTGACCGCGCATCCGACACCGGCATGATCAAACGGGCTTTTTTCCAAAGTACGTCTTTCTGCTGAATCTCCCAATCCGAAAAATCCGGTTCGTTGAAATATCCTTCAAATCGAATTTTACTTTTATATAGAGGAACTTCGAAAATACCCCGGTACCGCGTTTCACTGTGCAGATTACCGGTAACCCGGTATTCTTGAGGAAAAAACACGGCTTTTTCAATATACGTTTTTAGCTCTTTCTTACCCGTTTCAGCATTGTGCCATAGCCGTTTCACTTTATACGGAATAACCAG
The DNA here is from genome assembly GCA_029882975.1 of Gammaproteobacteria bacterium. Lineage (NCBI taxonomy): Bacteria > Pseudomonadati > Pseudomonadota > Gammaproteobacteria > Gammaproteobacteria bacterium. The sequence goes on along the minus strand of JAOUJW010000010.1, from coordinate 11,015 downwards.
CATAGGACCGGAAACAAACTGCTCTCCCCCCCATTTGGATTGCACCTCCTCAATCGCACCGCGTTCGGTAGATTGACGCTCGTACACTAAAGAACGAATTGTATTTATCGGTATCTGCAATAAGATTATCAGAAATACAACTAAAAATGCTTTTCCGGCAGGATTTTCATTCAACCAAGAAAATATTGAATTACCCATAACAATGACCCTATCGAATTGATTATTCTTATTACAGCAAAACAAAATGGCAAAGTTCAGGAACAATTATGACGAATAATGGCAATGCGATTCCGGGACTAATTCCTTGCAATTTGACAAAACCGCTATACACTACGTGCCACTTATGGAATTGGATAACCGGACCCCCGTTCACATCATCGGAATTTTTCCTCAAGCTTTAGGCAAGCACGCCGCATTATAGGTTCCGGCAATGACTTCTTAGAATTTTGTATGAATGACATAAAAATAAACGATTCACTGTCCCTCACTAATGACGATATTAGTTTTCACCCATTATTTTCCTCGGGACCGGGCGGACAGAATATCAATAAAAATATGACTGCGATTCAGTTACGTTTTGATATCTTACGCTGTCATCGATTGCCGGAAGACGTGCAACAACGATTAATTACACTGGCCGGTTCGCGGGTGAATCGTGATAATGAACTGGTCATCACAGCACGACGACACCGAAGTCAGGAACGAAACAAACGCGAGGCAGTAGAACGTTTGGTGCATTTCATTCAACGTGCAGCGGAAAAACCCAAGCCCAGGTTAAAAAAGCGCCGCTCGGTCGCGGATAATCAGGCTCGTTTGGATCAGAAAAAACGTCGCGGTGATAGGAAATCCATGCGCCGGCGGGTGGATTATTAAACCGAAAGGGATGCCAGGCGCACGATGGTGTTGATGGAATACGCTTGGTCGTTTCATTTGAAAAGTTGGAGGTATTCTCCACCTGTCGCACAGTGGATTACGCAAGCCCCCACCCCACGCTTGCACACACATCAATCTTGCAAGCGCAGACTGGGTTAGAGCAGCGCAATCCGGTAACCGTCTTAAAGATACATACCGCTCTCAAGCAACAGAACGTGATCAAAGCAATGCATACACTTCGGTCTTGCCTGCTAGTGTTCAGACTTCGAAGTCAATTTCACTTTGGTCGTTTCCTTGTTGCCACAAGTATCTTTGGCTTTGTATTTAACACTGTAATGGCCTTTTTCGGCGTGACGATTTGACAGACGAAACGTGAAGTCATCCAACACTTCCACTTCTGAGTCTTTACCCGAATGGGTGCCATAGACACCAAGCAGGTTTAGCATCACTTCCGGGTCTTCATCCTGCACGGATACGTTTACTTTGAGTGTAATTCGATTGGCATCCTTGGCCACGACCTGAAGCTCCGTTGTGAGTTTCGGTTCATCCCGGTCCATGCAAAACCGTGCAACGACCGGATCGTGATCCGACCAACGATTGCGATAATGGTATTCAGAATTTACATGGACGATGTCCACTTCTGCCATGTTATGTTCAGCGAGTTCTTCACTCACCAAAATGTGATCCAATAGCTGCGAATTGCCTTCGAAAATGAAAGAATACTGTTCGTTTTGTGGCAGTCGCTGCAACAGATTTTCCATATCATCAACAGACGTCAGCGTTTGTACGGCACTGGAAAAAGCAAAATCATTTAAATCACCTAGAACGACTATATTGGCGTCATCATCCAAGGCCAGAATATTTTCCACAAACCCGGCCACGATAAGCGCCTGTCGGCCGCGGATGTTTTCTGACGGGCGCATGGGCGGTTGCACCCGACCGAACAATGGATCATCCCCGCCTTTGGAGTTAAAGTGATTCACTATTAGGAACACTTTTCTATTGTTAAACATAAACTCCGCCGCCAGCGGTTTGCGACTATCCGCAAAAGCCGGGTTAGTGGGATCAATTCGCCCGGGACTGAAGCTGAGTTGTACACCATCCGCGCCTTTGCTAAGGGAAGTAGCGGTAACCGCATCCCCGCCCGGTCGCTCAGTCAGAACCACTCGATCCGCCTGGTATAAGAATCCGACGCGAATATTAGCACCCGGTTGCCCGCCATCTTGATTGTCCTCGGGTGCAATATCACGGTAGGTATACACTGGACCGCCGGCAGCAATTATGGCGTCGATCAATGTATTGGCAGTATCCTGGGCGGCAGTGACAGCATCATTACGGCTACCGCTGCTGTCCTGAATTTCCTGCAAGCCTATAATATCCGGGCTCTTAAGATTATTGACAATTTGTCCGGCCAAACCGTTGATCTTATTGATTGGGCTACCCGCATTGAGATTTTCGACATTAAAACCTGCCACGGTAAGCCGGGTTGCACTGCTTTGCAATGGCGTAACTTCTCTGGATAAATTTCCTCTCAACACAGCAGGTAACGGCTCCATGTTTAAAACTTTAAAATTACCAAAACTGTAATCCACAACGCCCAGCACGGGTGCTGTAAAGGCATCGCCCACGGAAACTCGGGGTTCATTGAAAATTATTGCATCATCGATAATTATACGTTCAGGATTATAGTCCTCGGCGCTGATACTGATACCGCCTCTTGAGTTTAATCCGCTGGCATTGGCTCCATTATCCCCAACGACCGTGATTTCACCAAAACGATTGCTGTCCACCACAATAGCGTCGTCGATCTGTACCAACATAGCTTCCAAACTTTCGTAAAAATCCAGACCATCGCTTTCAGGGGTAAAATCACCACTATTGGCATCACCATTGGAGTCGCTATCTATACTGCTGTCTGGAGGTATACGTCCACCAGATCCAATAATCACGGGCAAGGGTAAAACGTTAGCCTTGGATAAGATCTTAATCTGTGGCTGAATAATCTCTGTGGTGGCCAGATTTCCAGCAGAAAATCCACCGGGATAAAACTCCACCACGGTACCGGTAACTTCCACCTTATCTCCCACTACAACCCCATGGCCGGAACCGGCGAACACCAAAATGGCGTCAGATGTGGCCGGGTCCGAATCTCCTTGCAGGTCTTGTAAGTAAAAGCTGGAGGAGCGACTGGCTGTCACCACACCTTGGGTACTTACTTTTTCTCCTACATAAGGAGAGACGTGAGCAGCGCCCTGAATTTGGTAGATTGCTAAATTAATGGCAGGTGGTTCAATAAGTGGTAAGGCATTGACTATACCGGGGGTGTTTAACGCCTCACCTTGTTCCGGCGTGCCGTTGAAACCGGGTAGGCCTTCACCGTGAAAGTCATTGCGAACCCAGTCGCCGCTACTGTCGGTGTCGCCGGCGTTGGGTATGCGCGAGGCAGCGCCCACCGTATTGGTACCGCCATCAAACCCAGCCGTTAATACCACAGAGGTATACGTGTGATCCGCGGTGCCGCCGTCATGAACGGCGACAGCGTCTGCTATACGACTCCAGGGAGTTATATCCAACGTACCATTGTCATCCGTATCCAGATCCTGACCCAAAAGACCGCTAAACTGATCCACCAACAAAAGTGTCACGCTACCGTTCTCTAGTGCGTTATTGAGAAAACCGGTATACCAAATACCGGAGGCATCAGTATTACCCACAGAGAACACCGCATCGATGCTGCCGCTGTTGGGGCTGTCCCCTTCTATTGCGATAATAGTGTAGGTGGAATAATCTGTATTAACACCGCCGCTGATTTCTACGTATTCTGATGTATCGCTTCCAGTGTGATTAAAAACAAATTCATTGATCAGCGGCTCGGCCATAACGGCAGTTGCACTGAAAAACGTAAGCAGTAAGACGGTTTTTTTTAGTGACTCCACTATAACTGCTGCCATCCTTAACGTCATTCTAGTTATCATTATCGAGCTCCTAACGCTTGATACGCCGCGCCGTTATTATTTTCAGAGTTTGGATTATAAACCAAACCATCCCGACAAAAGCAAGCGGACACGAAAATGTCCGACTCTGGCGGCTAATCCATAAACAATTGCACACCATTTTGCCTAAGCAATGTACAACTCTCAAGAAATGAGTCCTGTGGCAATCATATAAAAGACACTGTCTGCAGATTGCGCGGCACCGATTTACCGAATGGTGGATGAAATGTAATTTTATTGTGTCTTACGCCCCACAGGTAAACAACCCTATGCTAGGGTGATTTACTCTGCTGCAACCGAATCGATTCCTGTAGTAAATCTGTAACTCACTCAAACCTCTGCTGTACTACGCGCTGTATCATACGCTGTATAACACGCTGCATAACACGTTGTATAACAACAGGAGCTCATATGGACGCACTAAACTATCGAGACACGCAGATTATGTTTGAGGAATCCTCCTCACCCAAGCTTCTTATCAGCGGCAAAGAAACGCCTGTCAGCATCGACCCGGAATCCAAAGAATGTTACTCCGATGAATTACCCTATTGTACCTTTCAATCCATACAAGACCTGGCCCAGGCTCTGGTCGACAACCGCTTAGGCCAATAGGGAGGACTTCTGATGAGAATCCGGAAAAATGCTGCGTTATTATCCGACGCCGAATGGAAGCGCTATTTAAATGCTGTCGTCGCCCTGAAACACACTTTCCCGGCCGGATCCGGTGTGAGTATTTACGACCAGTTTGTAGCTATGCATTGGTGTGTCTGGGGACTCGGATTGGGCGGTACAGGACCGGCCGCAGGGGTGGATGGTGCCCACAACGGTCCGGCGTTTCTCCCCTGGCATCGGGAATACCTACGCCGTTACGAAGAAGCCCTGGCGGCCGTGGACCCACAAGTCAGCCTACCCTATTGGAACTGGGGCTTTGGTACCGACGAGGAAACCAACGACTTGTTTGTGGACGACCACATGGGTCCAAGAGGCGGTATCATCAGCAGTGGCTATTTTGCCTCGAGTCCAACTCCACAAAACCCGTTGGGATGGAGCATCCACCCGGATTTACAGGCATTCTCCGCCACCCTTAGACGCACCGGAACCGCCGGACCGGGATCCTTACCCACCGCAGACGCCATCATTGAAACGATGGAAATGAATACTTACAGCAGTTTTCGCCCGGCACTCGAAGGAGGCTCCGGACTGACCGCTACACACAACTCTATGCACAATGGTGTACACGGCTGGGTGGGCGGCGATATGGGCCGGATGACTTCTCCCAATGATCCCATCTTTTTCATGCATCACGCTCAAATCGACCGTATTTGGGCCATGTGGCAACAACGCCATCCGGGAGTGGCACATTACAACGACGCCGACATTTTTGTGGGTCAAGGCCATGGTCCCAATGACAATATGTGGCCCTGGGATGCTGCGGCTTCAACGCCTACCTCCGCCACTGTAGCCACAGCACTGACTATGGTACCCACGGAAGCCATGGTGGATGTGGTGACACCAACTGATGTGCTGAACACGCGGGATCTGGGATACCTCTACGATGGTGAAGAAACCCAGTTTGAATTCAACACCACCGCAACATCGGTAACCCACCAATGGTCCACCATAAACCTGAATGTGGATTATGGAAACGCCCCCTGTGCCTTAGCGGATATGCAAACCTTTGCCGGCAATAATACGGCATCGGTGCGAATCCAAAATGCAACAGCGGACCATTTGCAGGTCTCGGTGCAAGAGGAAAAGTCCAGGGACCGGGAAGTGACGCATGTTGCCGAAGCCATAGGCTATTTGATGGGAAACCCCGGTTTAATCTATAACGCATCCGGGCGGGTCATTGGTGAAATTGCCAAACTGCGTATGGGTCAGCCGGGTCGCAAACAATGGGAACGAGTGACATTGAGAAACAGTTACCAGTCTCCGGTGGTGATCGCCAAGATTAGCAGCTTCAACGGCGATCAACCGGCACAAATTCGTTTGCAATCCACGGACCATGACTTTTTTGAATTGCAAATCGAGGAATGGGCTTACCTGGATGGAATCCACAACTTTGAAGATATCAGCTTTTTGGTACTGGAATCCGGCAGCCACCGCATGCGTAATGGCACACTTTTGGAAGCCGGAACAACATCAACCAACCATAACTGGAAAACCGTAAATTTCAACAGCATGTTTACTACGGCACCAACAGTGTTGAGCCAATGCATGACCCGCAATGGCACAGACCCGGTGGTCACGCGACAACGTAACATTAATCCCGGTAGTTGTGATTTGCGTTTGCAGGAGGAAGAAGCCAAACTCAGCGGCCGCCATGTCAACGAAACCGTTGCTTACATTGCTTTAGCGCAACCCTAAACATACGGCACCGGGTTTTCCAGGCAAATGAAAACCCTCCGCCCGCTGCCGGGCGGAGGGTTGTGTTTTATTCCGATTTAGCAGTTGCAGCCACGGCCTCGCTTTGGGCAATCTCTTCCCGAACCTGATCCATATCGATGGTTTTCACTTGGGTTATTAATTCTTCCATTGCACTTTGTGGTAAGGCACCGGCATTTGAAAAAATAATGATTTGCTCACGAAAAACCATCAAGGTAGGAATGGAACGTATTTGAAAATGAGCAGCCAGTTCCTGTTGCTCTTCAGTGTTCACTTTGGCAAATGTCACGTCCGGATTGGCCTCAGCCACGGCTTCGAACACCGGAGCGAATGATTTGCAGGGACCACACCAAGGCGCCCAGAAATCGACGATAACCATGTCATTGTTGTTAATAATGTCTGTAAAATTGTCTTTCGTAACTGCCGTGACCATAGCTTCGCCTCTTTAATATTCAGATAATTAGTATTTTCTAATATATAGGTTCGAAAAATTATTACAAGCTTTACGGCAAAATGGAATAAATAGAGGAAACTTTAATAATTACAATATGATACAGATATTTCCTAAAACAGCTCCATAGGTTCATTCGCACCTTCGACAAAATCGTTTCTAACCTTAGTTCGGGTAGCCCCTCCCCAATGGTCCGAATTAACACTGAGCCCGCTCAGTTTAGCGCGCAATGTTTCACCCAGCTTAATCAAATCTTCGCGAGATACACCGTGCAAACAACTCGCTTTCAAGGCTTCGCCATTTAGTTCGGCTAAGCCGTTGACGGAATACTGGGCCTGTTTTGCGGCCTCGCTTTGGGAATGAACTGAACAATTAATGTTTTCCGCCACCGTATTAATATTTTGTACTGCCACAACAATTTGCATGAGTTGTTGCTGAACATTATCAGAGTGTTGCACGGTGGCATCCGTTCTGGCACTGCTGCTGTCCATGGTCTGAGATACTCTCTGGGTACCGCTTTGAATCCGCTCAATCATCACTTGAACTTCGGAGGTGGAAACCCGGGTCTGCTCTGCCAGTGCGCGGACTTCATCGGCGACAACCGCAAAGCCTCTACCCTGTTCTCCGGCTCTGGCAGCCTCTATTGCCGCGTTCAAAGCTAAAAGATTTGTTTGCTCTGCAATACCGCTAATGACTTCCAATACACGATTAATTTTATCGGTATCGCTTTTTAACTGCGCCAATTCATCCACACACCGGCTTATATCGGACGCCAATTCGTTGATACTGAGAACTGCGTCCCCTACCACCGACTGGCACTGCTGCACCACAACTTCGGTTGAATGGACGGTCTCGTCAATCGCTTTTACATTGTCCCGCACTTGAATCCCGGCTTCATTCATCTCATGCATGGAGCGAGTAACCGTTTCACTCAATTGGGTAAGCATGGACGTTTTTTGGGTGATATTACTGTAGGTTTCTCCCAATTCTTTCGACATGGGAATCAGCCGACCACAGGATTGCGCCACACTATCGACCCGCTTAAGTATAGTGTCGTTATATTTGTTTATTGTGTTTACCAAAGGTTGCAACAATGTATATTTGCCTGGATCGAGGGCTTGTTTGAAATCCAGCACCTCTTGCGAGCTCTGCTGGTTGAAATATGCCTCTATCGAGTCTGTTTGACGCTGCAAGTGCTTCATCAGAGCCACAAAAACCGAGATCAAAACCATATCCTGAAGCAGCATTACTGCAAACATAGTGGCATCAATTTCGGTTACAAACAGCAATAATGCGTTGCAAAGCACCAGCATTACAGCAGCAACCCCTACGATTCCATTCTTATCCATAATGATCTAAATGTTGTGATAATGGGTATCAATATAACGGCGCCATATCTTTCCCTCTAAAGTCTACATCAATAAATGATTGTAAATTCAACAGTTCAGATTAAAGGTATTGATTCCTATAAGGAACCTTCACTTAATTCATTCGATGTAGGCACCGCGCCGTTGTAGAATCAACAAAACCACGTCCGCTAAACGCCCAAAGCCGGTGATGACCGGCCTTGGTTTTGCCAGCTGTACTAACAGCAGATGGCTATCGTTGAAAATTATCTTTGGAAATCACTGTAAGGCTCTGGAAATATTCTCCGTAAACCGTTTTACATCCAGAAAAATCAAACCCAATTTTGCTTTGGGCCGCGCTAACACCGTAACCACGGTATCCGGCCCGGCATGAGTCATTAATACATAACCGGACTTACCTTTTATCATCAATTGTTCCAACTCGCCCCGGGCCAGTTCCTGTGCCGTACGTTCGCCCAAGGACAACATAGCTGCACTCATGGCCCCCACTTTATCCTGATCCAGAGATTTTTCACTCACGGCCGCTAAGGTCAATCCGTCTCCGGATATAACCGCGGAAGCTTCGATATCGGCGGAGGAATCATTCAGTTCAGCCAAAATAGAACCCATGATGTCTGCTCTCATTGTTTTTACTCCTGACAACATCAATTCCAGGGACCTATGCCTCACCATAACGGTGAGTCAAAGCCCAAACAAATTCGGTCAGTACCGGCGCATTAAACCTCGGCACACCCTGCACAAGCAATACAAACCGCTGCCCTCCTATATATAAAGACCAAAAACCCAGCTGACTGTTACCAAAAGCATCGGGGATAGCCCAGGCATCGTAGTTCAAAGCCAGTCCGCTGCTAAGAAAGTCACTGTACTTTTTCTGTAGACCGGACAAGTCCGCGCTCAATGCCGCTAAATATTCAGCCTGTTCCTGGTCAAAACCGCATTGGGAAATGTAAAACCCTTCCTGGTCCGCCAACAACGCTTTTTTATCTCCGGACAACATCCCCAGCATTTGAGGCAACACCTGCTCCAAGGGGCCGCTATAAACACGCCGTGCAGCTGAACAGCCTTGTAACCACCCCAAGGTCTGCATGTGGTGCAATAACTCCACCATATCTTTGCGGTTACCTAGGCCGCAAATATTCGCCAATAACTCCAAGTCCACCTTGGGACTGGATTTCAACTGAAACAGGGTTTGCAATAACTGCCGTTCGGGGTCGTCGGTATCTGCCGATATAGTGTAAAAGGTGCCCGCAGGCGTAGGATACAAATACAGGTTTTGTTTGATTCGATACGCAGGCATGTTTTACCCTACAGCACAGGGGTCCAATGAAAACACCAATGCTTTAATTAAAGAGGCAATATCCTCCTTTCTTCGAGCATCTACGCTAAATACGGGGTAATTCAATCCCAAAGCCTGCAGTTGATCGTGGTACTGGTCTATGGTGGGTTTTGCGTTAATATCCATTCGGGTTACACCAATAGCCACGTGGGTATCCTGAATAAACGAATCAAAACGAGACAGGAAGTAGCTTAAGTCCGTAAACGGTTTAGGCCGTGTATTGTCTAATAGCAGCACCAACCCCAATCCGCCTTTGGTTAAGATTTCCCACATAAAGTCAAAACGCTCCTGGCCGGGAGTACCGTATAAATGGACACACTCGCTACCATTTAAATTTACCTTACCGTAGTCCATAGCCACTGTAGTTTTGTTTTTAGCCAGTTGAACTTCATCAGTGGCTTTTTCCTCAGTGGATACCGGCGGAATATCACTAATACTGCTGATGGCCGTTGTTTTCCCGGCACCTACCGGCCCGGTAAATATGATCTTGTAGCTGGACATAAGAATAATTACCACTCCTACACATCGCGAAAGCGATTAACAATGAGCTTGAATATATTTCTGTGCGAATGCGCTGCCAAAACGGGCTCTTGCTCTGAAAAGCCTTGTTGTGGTGCCGGTGACGACTTACCCATTAAGCCCGCCGCCAACGCAGCAGAATAAAAAACCAAAATGTAGCGCAAGGGTATGTTCAGTATATCCGCCGTATGTAAGATGGACGTACTTTGTCGGGTCCATAAGGCGGCAATTCGATACGCATAAGGCGTCAGAGCATTGCGGGACAAATCGGGCCAACGACGCAACTTTACCGGTGCGTACAAACTGGTCCCCTCGGGCACGCGCCCCAGACTGGTTCGCAAGGCTAACTTCCACAAAAACTGTTCCATAGGCATGCGCAATTCAGCCGAGTTGTCTCCCTGCCTATGACGCTTTAATACAGTAATTTTGACTTGCTCCGGTGACAACCGAACCAACGACAAGGCATACAAGTGGCGCAGGTTTTTTTCTACACCAATTTCATTATCCTGGAAATACACCGTAATAGGCCTCCAAGGCCCTTCCAATCTCACATCACAACGACGATATATGGCTTCCCTATAGGCCTTTTGCACATATCCCAGCAACAGTTCTTGTGGCCGGTATTGTATCTGGGCCAATGCGCTCGGATCATCCGCAGCAAATTTAAAATCCGCTTTGGTTATATACATAATGCCGGATTCGTTGGCACTGGGAAGCGACTCAAAGGCCGATTCTTTAGCCACGGGTTTCACAAATTGTGATGCCGCTCCGGTTTTGTCTTTATAAAAAAGAACTTTACCGGAAGAGTCCTGATTGTCGGCACTCGTGGGTACGGTCGGGCTATTGTTACTGTGACTTAAATGGTGAATGGCCGCGCCTTGCGGACGAGGAGTATGAGTACTCGTTAGCTGTGAATTGGCCACCAATTTGGGGCGGCTCTCTTTAGCCTGCACAAATACCGCAGCCTGGTTTAAAGCGCGAGTCAAACTGGCGATATGGAATGGTTTTCGAACAAAAAAAGTACCGGCAATATTTTTATAGACATCGGATAATACGATGGTGGGTCGATTGGGATAGATCACGGTACTTTT